>JAFZET010000250.1 GCA_017560565.1 Clostridia bacterium
ACGGTTCCCGTGGTCCCCGTGTGTGCAACGACAGAGCCGGGGAAGTTGGCCGTACTCTGAATATCAAGGATTTCGATGTTGACCGTATTTTCGGTGAGGAAGGCGTACAGATCCTGCATCTGTCCGGTCTGATCGGCGCACTGTCTCCGGAAACCAGCGTATTCTGTCAGGAGCTGGCAAGAGCTGCCAAGAAGTACGGTACCCTGATCTCCTTCGACCTGAACTATCGTGCCTCCTTCTGGAAAGACAGAGAAGACGAACTGCGTGCTATCTTCACCGAAATCGCTTCTCTCGCCGACATTCTGGTGGGCAACGAAGAAGACTTCCAGCTGGCTCTGGGCATGAAGGGTCCCGAAGCAGGCGGCAAGGATCTGGGTTCCAAGATCGCTTCCTTCCAGGAAATGATCGGGGAAGTAAAGAAGGCATATCCCAATGCATCTGTGTTCGGCACCACCCTGCGTCAGGTCGTGAACGTAAACGAACACATCTGGGGCGCCATCATTCTGGCAGAAGACGGCTGGCACATTGCCGAACCCAGACCCATCCATGTGCTTGACAGAATCGGCGGCGGCGACGGTTTTGTAGGCGGGATGCTGTATGCCATCCTGAAGGGCTGGGAAGCAGAAAAGTGGGTACAGTTCGGCTGGGCTTCCGGTGCTCTGGCTACCACCTTCCTGACCGACTACGCACAGCCTGCGGACGAAGAAATGATCTGGTCCGTATGGGGCGGCAACGCACGGGTCAAGAGATAATCGGTATCTGAAATTATAACTAAGGAATAGATCTGTATGGATTTTCTTTTCCTGATGATCGCCTGCCTGTTTTTCTCGGTGCAGTTCATTTTCCAGAAATGCTTCCAGAAAAACACAAAGAGCGGCTATGGCATTACGGTATGGAATCAGTTCCATATCTATATCTTCATGGGGCTGTACCTGCTTCTGACAAGTTCGGCTCCCATGGAGACAACTTTGACCTCCCTGCTGCTGTCACTTGGATATGCCGCATCCGGACTGACCTCCTCCACCGGCTCACTGTTTGCCATGCGGTACGGGAAGATGTCTTCCGTTACCACTTTCTGCCTGCTGGGCGGCATGATCCTGCCGTTTCTGTACGGTGTGCTGTTCCTGCAGGAAGAAGTGACCCTCTGGAAAGTGCTGGGGATCCTGGTGCTGACCGCTTCCATGCTGCCCTCCCTGTTTGAAAAAGATCCTTCCGGCGCAGAACGGACAAAGAGCGACAGGGTACGGTACTTCATTTTCTGCATGATGACTTTCTGCGGCAACGGTATGGTAAGCGTGATCTCCAAGGCGCACCAGATTTCCGAAAACGCCATGCGCCTGCCCAACGGGGAAGTGAATACGGACGGCTTTGTCCTGCAGAATGCACTGGTCAGTCTGGCAGTGGCTTTCACGATTCTGGTTGTCCGCACGATCCTGACAGCCCGTTCCGGGGACAAAACTCCCGTGCGGACTGTTTATTACGAAATCGCAAAAGGCAAAATGGTGCCGAAGCTGTTTGCCATGCTGCTGGCACTGACCGCCGGTTATGCTGTCTGCAATGCTGTGGGGAATATCTTCTCTCTGCGCTGTGCCATGACCATGGATTCGTCCATCCAGTTCCCCCTGCTGTCCGGCGTGGTAATCTTCATGACCGCCGTGTTTGGCTGGCTGTTCTTCCGGGAAAAGATCGGAAAATCGAATCTGCTCAGTCTGGCACTGACCCTCGTGGGAATCGGTCTGTTCATGATTCCTGCGTGATGTGAGGTATCTGTAAGATGAACGAACACTATAAAAATGTATATGCCCATGCACTGGAAACCGCAGCAAAGACCGGCTTCACGGCGGAACAGATTGCGGAAATCGCCCCTGCAATGGAACTGGTACTGGAAAAAGCACCGGATGCCTTTGCAGAACTTGAAAAAGCCGTTGCGGAATGCCGTGACAATGCCGATATGGTATACGCCCTGACCCGCACGCTGGGGCTGGAGGATGACTTCGGTATGCTTGCCGTATGTCTTCTGCTGACCCATGTTTCCCACCGTGTATACCGTGAAAAAGGGATCGATGAGGAAGTCTATCTGGATTCCATGAAGGACATCCGAGTGTGGACACAGACCTGTATCGAAAACCGGTACCATCTGGGCGTGTACCAGTACGGCTGGATCCGCCATTTCTATACAGCGGATATCGTGCGGCTGGGACGTCTGGAATTCCATATTGTGGAATACCATCACAATGAACCGTACACTGCTTGCGGCGTTACCGTGCAGAAGGGCGATCCCGTCATCAACACACACATTCCCGCCGACGGACACATGGAGCCTGAGGATGTGCAGGATTCCTTCCGCCGGGCATACCGTTATTTTGGCAAAACCGGTATTACCCCCATTGTCTGCCACTCCTTGCTGCTGAATCCCGGAAACCGGTATTTCTGCAAACCGGATTCCCGCATGGCAGCGTTTATGGACTGTTTCACCATTCTGGAAAGCGAAGATATCCCGGACAGCGGCGATCTTTGGCGTGTGTTTGGTCATCGTCCTACATACGATCCGGACACTCTCCCGGAGGACACCCCCCTGCGCCGTCAGTTGAAGGAACATCTGAAAAACGGCGGCACCATGGGCGAGGGTTACGGGATTCTTCTCCATGACGGCGAAAAGCGTGTGGACGAACCGGTAAAATAAAAACTCCCCCAAAACGGAGGAAATATGAAAATTGTAGTATTGGACGGATTTGCCGTGAACCCCGGGGATGTTTCCTGGAGCTTTCTGGAAAAGTACGGAGAAACGGCAGTCTATGACAAAACCCCAAATGAACGGGCGGCGGAAGTGATCGGTGATGCGGATGCGGTGTTTACCAACCGGGTCATCATAGGTGAAGAAGTGCTTTCTGCCTGTCCCAATGTGAAATACGTTTCTGCCCTGGGTACCGGCTATGACATGATCGATGTGAAAGCCTGCCGTGCCAGAGGGGTGGAAGTGTGCAATGTGCCCGGCTACTCCACCATGTCCGTCGCCCAGCACGCCTTTACTCTCCTGCTGTCCTTTGCGGCAGATCTGGAAGGCTTGTGTGGCATCGTTAAGGACGGACTGTGGACGGGGATCCCCGGCTTCCAGTACCAGAAGGTGCGCTTTATTGAGCTGGCGGATAAAACCGTGGGTATCTACGGCTGCGGCGCCATTGGCAAGGCATTTGCAAAAATGTGTCAGGCATTCGGTATGAAGGTTCTGGCTACCCGTCGTTCCAAAACGGAAGGCGAAGAAGATGGCATCACCTATGTCACCCCCGAAGAACTGCTGGCCAGAGCGGACTATATCTCCTTCCACTGTCCCCTGACCGACGAAACAAGAGGTATGGTCAACCGTGATTTCATCGCAAAGATGAAGGACGGTGCCGTGATCATCAACACCTCCCGGGGTGCGGTTCTGAACGAAGGGGATGTGGCGGATGCGCTTGTAAACGGTAAACTTGGTGGTGCGGGACTGGACGTGCTGGCGAAAGAGCCTGCCGATCCCGAAAATCCCCTGCTGAAAGCCCCCAACTGCCGGATCACTCCCCACAGTGCATGGACTTCCAAGGAAGCCAGAATGCGTCTGCTGGACGTACTGGACGCCAACCTCGGCTCCTTTGTATGCTCCGGGAAGGGCATCAACCGGGTATTCTGAGACAAGAATCTCTCCATTGCCGGAAAAAACGGTGCTGGAGAGATTTTTTCCATTATTCACCGAACCTTTTCTCTTTTTTGCGACTATATGGGCGTATCGATACAGAATTACGGAAAGGACATACTACATGGACCTGATGGAACCGCTGCTGGCATATACGGATGAAATCTGGAAGCTGGCTTTTGCCAAATGCGGCAATACCGCCGATGCGGACGATCTGACCCAGGAAACCTATCTGGCTGCGCTTACTGCTATCCGGCAGGGCAGGGAAATCCGGTACCCGAAAACCTGGCTGGCAAATACTATGATGCACATCCGCAACAACCGTCTGCGGGAAAAATATCGTATGATTACCGTAAGCTGGGGCGAAAACTTTCCGGATCCGGTGGAGGAAATCACCATAGAACCGGAAGAAGAAATCAGCCTGCGTACCCATATTGCTTCTCTGACAAAGCTGTACCGGGATGTGATCGTGATGCATTATATCGGCGGTCTGACGGTGGAGCAGATTGCGGAAAGTCTGGAAATCCCGGCGGGAACGGTAAAACGGCGGCTCCATGACGGTCGTGAGAAAATGCGGAAAGGGAAAGAAAAGATGGAAACCAGAGATATGGAACGGATCACGCCCATGTGCGTCAGCCTGAGCTGGAACGGCAGTATGAACAGTACGGAAGTGTTCCACTTTGCGGAAGGAAATCTGGTACAGCAGATTCTGGCGGCGGCGTATGAGAAACCGCTGACCGACGGGGAGATTGCGGAGAAGATCGACATTCCCGTGTACTACATCGAAGATCTGCTGGAAAAAGCGGTGGATCTGGAAATTATGGCGAAAACAGATTCCGGACGATATTACACGGATGCGTGTCTGTCCACGACGGATGACTGGGAAGCAAGCTGGTACGGCTGTCACAATATGGTGGAATCACATCTGGATATCTATACCGAATGTCTATATCGGGTGGCGGAAGCTGTGGAAAATCTTACATGGTATGGTGAACTGAACTACAGACAGCAGTGGAAGCTGAAAAGGTTTGCTTTTCTGGAAACGATACAGCGTGCAAAACACCTCTGTATGGAAGCGGATAAGCTGGAACGTCCGAAACGGAAAGACGGCGGAAGATGGACACTGATTGGTGGAATCTGGCCCCTGGGATATGTGACGCCTTTTCGGTCATTGAATCTGGGCGGTCACAGGAGTTCCGGGGATGATGGATACCATCTGCATGAATTTGATACAAATATCTGGGATAATGGTTTCCGGTGTCAGAATATTGACTGGATTGATCATATTTCAGCACTTCTGTACGCTGTACACACCGGAAAAGATCCCATAGAACTGGGGTGTCCGGCGGATATGATCGAATCCATGGACTACTTCACCGAAGCAGGACTGTTTACCATGGACGACGGTACCCGCAAAGTGGATATTCCCGTTGTAAACGGCGAACAATGGCGGGAACTGATGCTTGACCTCTGCGGCAGGGAAGCGGATAAACTGCGTGCTGAGACAGAACCTTTCATCAGAGCATGGCTCGATACCTGCCAGAACAGACTGCCTGCCCATCTGCGGGAAAAATACCGTATCCAGTGGCTCGGTCGGGTACTAGGCTACTACGAACCGGCAGTTTACGGTACCCTGTACGACAAAGGCATCCACCTTGCCGGTGTGGACTTCTGCTGTCCTCCGGCGGTGCTTGTTATCGAATAAACAAAGATCCCCCGATACGCCAGTCAAGGTATATCGGGGGATTTCCTGTGTGAAGACAATGAGGATTCACAGAAGTGATGGGCGGTACAAAGCGGAAATCCGCTGACATACCGGATTGGGCACATCGTCTGTCACCCCAAACAAAAGATCCCGTTATTTCAGGGATCTTAAAAATTGTTTTTATAGACTGCGGCAGAGCTCTTCCATTTTTGGGCTTCCATGCTTCTTCAGCCGGAAATACTGAATGCCTGTCAGCCCCAGAGAGGGGAGTACTGCAAGGACTGCAGCGGGGAACACAGCCGTGGAAGCAAACAGTCCGCCGGTCAGGTGCAGAACCAGCAGATACAGCCCGCAGGAGAGAAAAGCCATCCCCATCATCACAAGCATGGTGAACAGCACCGCCATAGACTGCTTGCAGGGATAGACTTCGTTCAGCCAGTCGAACCGGGGGAAAGAAAGACCGAGCCGGAGACCCAGTATGCCGGAAAGAGCAGGCATTGCCGCCGCATACAGCAGCAGACAGGCAAGCACCGCCGGAGAAACCCCATAGACGATCCCCAGCACCAGAACCGCAAGTACACTGACGGGCACTGTCGCCAGCAGATGAAAGAGCAGCTTCCCGGACAGAATCGTCCAGCCGTCCAGAGGCAGGGAGGCGGGGATCCAGAGGGATTTTCCCTCCAGAGAAATCGAAGGAGCGGAGATGGCAGACATGGACTGGATAAAACCGAATATTCCAAGGAAGACAAGGGGCAGAAGAACCTCCTGCGGGATGCCCACAGCGTGCATCGGTTCCAGTATCCGGCTGCGGAAAACCACACCGCCGACACCGGCAAAAGCTGTCATGATGACGCCCAGTCCCAGATTGGTCAGATACACGGAACAGGTAAAGAACCGGCGGCATTCCTTGAGGCAGACCGCCACCACGGGAGTACGGACAGCGGCTGTTTTATGCGTTCTGCTGTTTTTCTCCGCAGCTTTCCGGATCAGCAGGGAAGAACGGTAGGTGGCAATGGTGAAATAGTACCCCAGCACAGTGGTAAATATCGTGATGCCGCCAATGATAAGAAGAGCGGCGGGAGAACCCATAACGCCCTGTCCCAGCCAGACAAAGAAACCGCCCAGATCGGTAAACAGTGCCGCCAGATCGGTTCCAAGCTGTACCATCTGTCCAAGAATATCCTCAAACCGGGTCATGATTTTCGCATATACCCAGAAGTAGAGGATCATAAAAACCGTCATAAACAGAAGAGAACCGAGAGCCTTGCTGCGGATTCTGGAAAGCAGCTGATGCAGCAGCCAGCCCAGTACGCAGGAGATGGACTGACAGAACAGAACCATGCAGATAAACATGACAAGATACCCGCAAAACACAGGCAGTGTCATCCCGAAACGAACCCAGTACACCACAAGGGCAGGCAGCGTGACCGCCAGCATATAGGCGGATGCACCGAGCAGCAGAAACACCATCCGGCTCAGGCAGATATGCTCCATTTTCACAGGCATGGCAAGGAGCAGCTCATTGTCCCGGGCGTTATAAAGCTGGTTCTGGGTGGAGTACACATTGCCGAGCATGGTCAGAGCTGCACCGGCAAGAAATGCAAGCGAAAAATACAGCCAGTCAAGCCCGATTTCCACAAAAACGGACATTTGTACACAGAAAAATGTGATACCGGCAAGCATTGCCCCGAAAGCATACAGCAGAAGCAGAGAGAATCCGATGATCTTCCCCGTGTTTTTTCCTTTTGTATCACCAGCCTTGGAGCCGGGAGTCAGGACTTTCCGCCAGCCGTCCAGCAGATACAGGAAGCGGATCCGGAGCAGAGCTTTCATTCGTCTGCCTCCTGTTCCGTCAGCTCCAGGAACACTTCTTCCAGAGAATTGTCCCCACGAACTTCTTCCATAGTACCGGATGCGATCAGTTTACCGCACCGGATGAGGGCAACCTTGTGGCACAGCTTTTCCGCCACTTCCAGCACATGGGTGGAGAAGAAAATGGCGCCGCCGTTTCTGCAGTGTTCTGCCATAAGCGTTTTCAGCTGATGGGATGCCAGCGGATCCAGTCCCACAAACGGTTCATCCATCAGAATAAGCTTCGGATCGTGCATCAGTGCTGCAATGATGGCGGTTTTCTGCTTCATCCCGTGGGAGTAGGTCGAGATCGGCTGGGAAAGCGCATCGGTGATCCCCAGCATCCGGCTGTAGTGTTCGATACGTTCTTTCCGGATATCGGCTGGTACCCTGTAAACATCGGCGACAAAAGAAAAATACTGATGCCCGGTGAGAAATTCATACAGATCCGGGTTATCGGGAATATAGGATAGGCACCGTCTGCAGACCAGCGGCTCTTTCTTCACCGAATGACCGCAGACGAAAATCTCCCCTGCATCCGGTGTCAGCAGTCCCACAGCGGCTTTCAGTGTGGTGGTTTTTCCGGCACCGTTGTGACCGATAAAGCCGTATATTTCTCCCGGCGCAATGTGCAGGCTCAGATCGTCCACCGCACAGGTGTCGCCATAGCGTTTTGTGATATGTTCAATGCGCAGCATGGGTATCCTCCCGGTAATTTTGTTCGAATGGTGATATCAAAATGATATCTGTATTGAGTATACCAGACCGAGTGTCATTTGTCAAGAGGAAGAGCGGGATTTGCAGAAAGAAAACCGGCATGAATCCATGCGGAAATACACCGGTTCTGTATATGGAATTTGGAATTACTGCTGGAGCGCAGATACGTTTTCGATGAACTTTTCCAGATCGGTAATGGCGGTCTTTTCCTTGGAAGCCAGGGAGGAGGCGATGTTGTCGGGGGAAGTGAAGCCGCAGATGGTGGTACGGATGGAACCGGTGTCGAAGATGATGCCCAGGTCGAAGTTACGGGTCGCCAGAATCAGCTCGATCATGGGTTCGGATTCTTCATCACGGGTGGACTTGCCGATCAGGGTCTGGTCGTAATATGCGGGGGTCAGGGAATACATGGACAGATTTGCCATGCAGTCCATAATGTCACCGATCTTTTCGGGGTCGGAGCAGGTGGTGGGAATCAGATAAACGGTGAAGTTATAGTAACTGTAGTTGGACCAGTACTGTTCCTGTTCTTCATTGCGCTTGGGAGCGGGGATTACGCCGAAATCGGTATCGAAGTCACGGAACAGGGTGATGTTGATCATACCGGCATAGTAGAACAGAGCCTTGCCGTTGGCGAACTGCTTTTCACGGGTTGCACCTTCTCCCATACCGCCGCCGGTAACAGTGGACTTGGAACCCATGTTGGAGTGGTCAGCGTACTGGATTTCCATGATCCGGGTCAGGGTGTCGATGGATGCTTCACTGCTGTAGGTATAGTAGGGCATACCATCGGCATCGTTGGACATGATCTTGAAGCCTGCGCAGGACCACAGAGCCATGTTGTTGTAGCCTTCGGTGACAAAACCGTAGTTGTCTTCTTCGGTCCACTTGCCGTCACCGTTCACGTCGGTCAGAGCCACAGAAGCCATTTCGTCCATCTTGTCCAGAGTCCATCTGCCTTCGTTGACCAGATCATAGGGGCTTTCCATGCCGTGGGCGATGATCATGTCCTTGTTGAACAGCATACACCAGGTACCCTTGTTGTCCATGATGGAGATGTCGCCGGTCATGAAGAAGGTTCTGCCCATAACGGCGCAGTCATCGTAAATCTGGGGATCCCAGTAGGGCTGGTCTGCGTGGATGGTGGAAATATTGCGGTAGTCCAGCAGCATATTCTGGGCAACCAGGGGAGAAGAGGATGCCAGACCGTCGGTTACGGTATCGTAGTCATCGGTACCGGCAGTGACGGACTGCTTCATTTCGGTGGTGGGGTTCACACTGCGGTTTTCGGTGATCTTGATCTTCAGCATATCTTCCATCGCAATGTTCCGGTTGTAAACGGCGTCGTTGATGACTTCACCGGTCAGCTCTTCTGCCATAACGTCCATGGTCTGCCAGTCCACAACGTCACGCACGCCCACACGGAACAGGTATCCGCCGTAGTCACGGTCGCTGTAGGAAGCGGCAACGGATTCAAAGGTAACAACGGGTTCGGTTTCCACAGTTTCAGTTTGTGCGGCGGTGTCAGCGGTTTCATCGGCACCGGCATTGCCGCAGCTTACGGTGCTTACCAGCATCAGGGAAGCCAGCAGCATAGCCAGAATGGATTTGCGGTTCATTTGGGGATCCTCCTGTAAAAAATCGAAAATATTACAAATTTCATTATAATATATCCGTGATTTCTGAATGTGAATAAAAATAAAATGAAATGTAAATAAAAATAGAACACCGGCGGCAGATACGTCGGTGTTCCGGGAGGAGACTCAGTTTACATTTCCGATATCTTCGATCAGCTTGTCCAGATCGGCACCTGCGGCCTTGTCCAGAGAAGCGAAGGTGGAGGAGATTCTGCCTGTGTCCTTCAGATTCAGGAAAGCACCAACCACATTGCCGGTGCTGTATACCAGACCCAGGTCAAAGTTACGGGTTCTCAGGATCAGATCGATCATGGGGCGGGATTCTTCGTCACGGGTGGACTTGCCAAGCAGTGTCTGGTCATAGTAAGCAGGGGTCAGGGTGTAGGCGGAAATATTGGCCATGGCATCCATGATGTCCCCGATCATCAGAGCATCACAGCAGGTGGAGGGGATGACATAAATGGTGAAGTTGCCATTGCTGTAGTTGGACCAGTATTCTTCCTGGGCTTCGTCAAATTTCGGAGCGGGAATGACGCCGAAGTCAGTATCAAAAGCACGCATATTGGTGATGTTGATCATACCGGCATAATAGAACAGCGCCTTGCCGAATGCGAACTGCTTTTCACGGGAATCTCCTGCTGCATTGATACCGCCGTGGATGACCGTGGAGCCGGAGCCCATGTTGGTGTAAGGGGCGTACTGCATATTGATCACCTTGGTCAGTACGTCAAAGGAGCGTTCACTGTTGTAGGAATAGTAGGGAATATCCTTGTCATCCTTGGAGAGGATCTTCAGACCGGCACAGGACCACAGGGCAGCGGTATTGTATTCTTCGGTGACAAAGCCGTAGATGTCTTCTGCAGTCCACTTGCCGTCACCGTCCACATCGGTGAGAACGGCGGCTGCCATTTCGTCCATCTTGTCCAGTGTCCATCTGCCTTCGTTGACCAGATCATAGGGGCTTTCCAGACCATTGTCACGGATCAGATCCTTGTTGAACATCATGCACCAGGTACCGGCATTGTCCATGATGGAAATGTCCCCGGTCATCATGAAGGATTTGCCTGCGATGGAGCAGTCTTCATAGATCAGCGGGTCCCAGTAAAATTCGGAGGGCTTTACGGTGGAAATGTCACGGTAGTCCAGCAGCATATTCTGGGTAACCAGGGGAGCGGCGATGAACAGACCGTCCGTTACGGTATCGTAATCATCGGTACCGGCGGTGACGGACTGGGACAGGTTGGTAGCCGGTCTGCCGTGGCGGATCTCCGTGATCTTGATGTTCATGTTTTCTTCCATAATGGTGTTCCGGTTGTAGACAGCATCGTTGATGGCTTCCCCGGTCAGCTCTTCCGCAATCACGTCATAGGTTTCCCAGTTGACTTCGTCACGCACACCAACACGGAATACATATCCGCCATAGTCTCTGTCCGCATAGGAAGCGGAAACGGATTCCAGCGTGGGAGCTTCGGTTTCAACGACAGTGGTCTGTGTATCTGCTGCGGTTTCATCCGGCACATTGCTGTCACCGCAGGAAACGGCGGAAAGCAGCATCAAAAGTGCCAGCACCAGTGCGGTAATGGATCTGTAAAACATAGGGATAAACTCCTTTTTCATACAAATAATAACTTTAACATTATATAGTATTCGGAAGAGACAAATATGTATAACGTGTGTCTGGTGTGTAAACAAATAGGCAAAAACCGTCTTTCCGCCGCACATAAGCCGCAGGGAAAAACGGTTTTTCCATACTATTTTCAGTTGTTCAGCAGTGCCAGTACTTCCGGGAATGGTTCCAGACTTCTTTTGAGAATTCCGTGCATCTGTGCAATGGCGACACCGTAATTGACCATGGGTACGCCAGCTTCCGCAGCAGTACGTATCCGGTGCCCCATTTCCGCTTCGTTCAGCATACAGCCGCCGCAGTGTACCACGACCTTGTATTCCGAAAGATCGGTAGGAAACTCACCTCCGGAAGTGAAGGCATACACGGGCTTTGCACCGGAAAATTTTTCGATCCAGGCAGGCATTTTCACCGTACCGATGTCGCCGCACTGCCGGTGATGGGTACACCCCTCGGAGATCAGTACCTTGTCCCCGTCCTGCAGGGAAGCAAGTGCCGCCGCTCCCTTGACCAGTGTGGGCAGATCTCCCTTGTACCGGGCAAACAGG
>JAFZET010000251.1 GCA_017560565.1 Clostridia bacterium
GATCAGCGCATTGTTCATCTGTTGCATTTGCTGAACATCCTCATTGCTTTCATTGCTGACTGACCAGAACATGACACAAGGATGGTTATAGTCCCGTTCAATCATTGCATGAATTGCTTTTTTAGCATTCGTATACATCTGCGGCAATGCACGTTTGGTTTCTTTTTCATCATATTCCTTGATTCCTACCATCGGTGCACACAGAGGAATTTCATCTAGAACCAGAAGCCCCAACCGGTCACAGATGTCCAGTTCCTCCTCACTATGCGGATAATGACAGAGCCGCACAAAATTGGCCTTCATCTTCTTCATGATTTCAAAATCCCGTCGGGCATTTTCCAAATCGGTGGCCAGCATGGTACGGGGAGAGTCTTCGTGCCGGTTGAAACCGCGAAGATGAATCTCTTTTCCATTCAAATAGATCTTTCCGTCTCTGGAATCAATGTCCCGAATACCGAAGGAGATCATATAGTTATCTTCTGTACCACCGGTTGTCATAACAGTCTGACAGGTGTACAGAACAGG
This sequence comes from Clostridia bacterium, assembly GCA_017560565.1. Classification (GTDB taxonomy): domain Bacteria; phylum Bacillota; class Clostridia; order Oscillospirales; family CAG-272; genus UMGS1696. The sequence goes on from JAFZET010000251.1 coordinate 526, forward strand.
ATTATCCAGTTCCCAAAGTGCAAAAGCATCCAGTGGGAACAGAACTTCCGAGACTGTTTCAGACATAGGCTGCAGTACAATGGTGTTTTCACCGGTCAGGCCATTTTCCGTGCAGGTATGTTTCACAGAAATTGTTTGTACTGCATCCGTACCGTTCACAATTTCCGTCACCATCCGCAGACCAGTATCGCTCTTGACTGCCTTTACATTGCAGATATAGCAGGCAGGCGTAGAATACAGAGATACACTTCGGATGATCCCACCGTGTCCTCTCCAGAAATGGCTGGGCGGCAGCATACCCGGAATCATACGATTGTTTACACGAACACAGAGCAGGTTCTCACCGGGTCTGACATATTTAGAAATCTCGAACCGGAAAGGCAGGTAATCGCCGATATGGAAACCTACTGACTGTTCATTGATCCAGATGTCGGCTCTGTAATTGACAGCCGCAAACTCCAGCCACAGGAGAGCTTCCGGTACTTCTTCCAGTGTAAAGCTTCTGCGAAACCATACAGTACCGCGATACCCTGTGCATTCCTGTGCTGCACCTTCATAGGTGCAGGGAATTTCGGCACTGCGCCAGCAGGCAGTATCACATGAAGACAGCATATACCCCTTTTCCCCGCCGCTGTTATCTCTATCCAGAATAAATTTCCATGTTCCGTTCAGATCCAGCAGATGATTTCTTCTGTTCATTGTATTTCCTTTCAGCCTTAGGCATTTACTCTATTTCAGTTACAGGATGGCGGAAGAATATCCATGAGCATCATTCCCATCAGGATTTCCGCCACAGTCCATCCGGTTTCACAGCAGTTTGCTGCCCAGCCCACATCATGGGGACAACCATACGCTTCCTGCAGATCCATATCAAACGCACGGCACCAGGCACCGTTTAAAAGCGGATTTTCGGATATCATCTGTGTACGCATGAAAAATGTAACTACATTTTTCCATAACTTCAAAAACATATCGTCTTTTGTGGCATGATATGCATAAGCAAAACCAACCGGAAGCCAGTTCATGGAATACAGCGAGTCTGTAACGGGATCACCGTTTTCTGTCAGAAGAGAACATTCCCCTCTGGATTCACGGCTGCAAACAGCTTTATACCCTGTATCCCACTCTCTGTACCCTCCAAAGGGATGGCGATGTTTTTCCAGATCTGCTGTTACTCTGTACAGATATTCTCTGTGCTTTTCCTCGCCGGTAACATCATACAGAACTGCCAAAGCAAGAATCAGGCGGCACATTTCTTCGGTTTCACTCTGTTCTCTGCGCAGTTCCGGATAGAGGGACATCAATGTTTCCAATCCTTTTCTGGCAGTATGCAAATACTCTGTTTTTCCACACTTTTTGTAGGCAAGAAGCAGCGCAGCCAAATAGTATGCATTATAATGTGCACTGGGTAAGCCATGTTCCTGTTCTTTTCTGGCTTGTAGTTTTTCCGGATTCATTCTCCATATATCTACCCGCGCTTCAGCCAATCCATCGCGGCATGTTATACCAACAAGAAAATCCAGACAAGTACAAATATCCCTAAAATACTGTTCTTCCCCCATAAAAAGAGCACCAAGAAGTGCAGGAATCACAGAACGTGCGGCATCATCCGGGTAACATACATTCCAGGCAGCATCGGTCCAACGCATCATACCCTTGAACGGTTCCTTACGGTTTATCATATTTTCATGTATGAATACACGGATATTCTCTGCAGTTTCTTTATGGCAGTTGCTGTTCGTCAAAAAACCATACATCGCAAATGCACCTGCCGCTTCACCACTGCAGTCAGTCCTTACGGCATTTGACCACAACTGTTCGCCATCTGGTAAAATATTATGGCGAAGGCCTTCCCGGATACCGCCTTTTCCGGAATCCACCAAAAAGTTTTCCAACCAACCTATTCCTTGTGCAACCGCTTTCTTCCTGTCATTTTCCCATACCGCCGGATCGCTCCAAGGTTCTGCGGAAGGATGTTGTATCACTTTTTCAGGTAAAAACTGTGGCAGTGTACCAGTCAGGAATCTAGCGATATATTTTACAAGTTTTTCCCAGTTCCCAGTCGGTGCAAACCTTGCTCTGTTATAGTTATGCAGACAAAACATTGCCATGAGAATATTTTCGCCAAGTCTGAACATCCCAGGTCTGCAGTTCTGCAAGATTTCATTTTCAGGCATATCTGTGTGTACATGGGCAATAATCTGTTCCTTATATACAAGCAGCGGTACACTATCTGGAATCTCAAACCATGGCGTTACAGTTCGTCCGCATTCATCATCCAGGATATCACCGGTCTCCAGACCTATAATCTCTTCTCCTGTTTTCGGTTTGACATAAACCAGGCGGCTGCGGGTAGTTTCCACAGGATCGGCTGAATAAATATCACGGAAAGAATTGATTGCCTGCAGAAACATTCTTTTACCTTTATCCGCTTCCATTTCCAGTTTGCTGCGCAGACGGGCATCGATTGTTTCTCCATGGGTGCCAAGAATACAGAAAGCATCGTATGCTTCTATCTCCTTTTCCAGCGCACCGGCGAAAGAAACAGTGTCGGTTTGCACAGGACAACTCACAAGAACATTTGTCAGATCATACATATCCTCTGCAATAATCAGCAGTTTCATATTGTTTCTCTCCTTGTTTGGGAAATTCATATCTTATGTTTATATATTTATCATAACAATAACTGGGTGTAAAGTCAATACTTCGTAAAAAAGCTATATTTTTTGACAATATTTTTTATAAATGGACAACCTAAAACACCGTAAGATGTGATATAATACAAGTATGGATCACCAGATTGTTGTTTGCAGAAAGAAGGTACCTTTTTTGAACAATACATCCATCCAGGCACCGGGACTTTCCTGTCACACTTCTCTTGACAGATGTTTCACACTCATCAATGGGATTGACAGTACGCAGAGTCAACCCTTGCACAGACAAAAATATTATGAAATACAATATGTTGTCTCCGGTCAGGGATATGTCACTGTGAATCATCAGAAACTGTATTTATCAGCAGGAGATTATGTTCTTCTGTTACCAGGTGACCAGCATAGTCTTAAGGTAAAAGATTCTATACATATTTATTCCATAGAGTTCTCAGTAGATGGTTCCTTTCCCGGTCCCCCTGTTTATGAAGAAATACAAAAAATCTTTACAAGGCAGGAAACAGCCGTCATCAATTGTAAGAATAGTTCTCTGAAGTCCATTTTTGATAATCTTTTCAAAGAATGGCAGGATCGCAAGCCAATGTATATTTATAATATAACCCTTCTGTTCCAACAGATTCTTATACTGTGTTATCGAAATCTGCAATCAGATTCATTATCACATGATATGGAAGGAAAAAATGAAAATTCGATACTGGATACGTTCTTTGCCTTTCTTGAAGCATACATGGATGATCCGGATGTGCTGACATTATTCGAGAAGAATTATGGATTTAAAAGAGCAGTCCTTACACAACTTGCAAAGGAAAGATATAATAAAACAATCTTTCAGCTTTATACAGAAAAGAGATTTGAATATGCTCTTAATCTTCTTGCAGACGGCAGAAGTTTAATTTCGGATGTCGCACGAAAATGTGCATTTGCATCTGTCGCTTCCTTCAGCAAAGCGTTTACAAAACATTTTGGAATGAGTCCTTCAAAGTATGTGCAGACCCGGACAGCTTCCTATCAGGAAATCATCAGTGATATTTACGCAGACTTTTCCACTTGTTCTGATATATCTTTTATGACTGTTAACACAGATACAAACAAAGAAAAAACAGACCACAATGCTGTATACACCAATCCTAAATTACAGTTGCTTTAAGATACTGCAAATATTGTATATACAGACCGGATTTTATTTGCTTGGTAAAAAAGATCCGGTCTGTTTTTTGCCAGGTTAGCTTATATACAGGATCATTTCAGGGCGTTGTTTTTCAAACTCCAGATAGCTGCTCCACAGGCAGCTTCTTCGATGCATGCAGAAATCTGCACAGGCATTCCAAATACATCCGCCACAACTTCCTGCAGCACTGAATTTTTGCGGATCCCGTTACCGGAAGCTGTTATATTCAGGATGTGTCCGACTGGCATCATCTGAAACATTCCATGCAATTCTCTTGCAATCCCGTACAGTACACCAGCAGCCAGGGATTCCGGTGTCAGATTATTCTCGCCAATCCCGGTAACTTCTCCTCGAACACATGGATCTACTCTGGTTCCGCAGAAAGTTGTCGTTACAGAAAGTGCACTGCCGTTTTTGACACCTTCCGCTGCAAGAGAATTCATGAATTCATACTGTGGCGCATCCGGTAAACCACAAGTAACAGCATACCTGCGGAAAAAGTTCTCCAGAATAGCATAAGCCCTGCCTCCACACAATGCGGAACCGCTAAGCAAATACCTTCTGCCATCAAACGGTCGGGATTCCACTAAACCGGATGCATCCTTTACAGGAATTTCTGACAGCATGGAAATCTGACTGCCCGTGCCAATATTCACAAGTATCATGTGTTCAGGCTCTTTGACAGATCCGATAAAAGCAGCCTGATTATCTCCTATGGCTACCGTAACAGGAATATCGCGGTACGTTCCCAATACACGATTTTCGGCGATCACTTTCGGAAGAATATCTGTATTGATTTCCAGTTTTTCCAAAGCATCGATATCAAAATTCATGTTCTTATGTTGATACAGTCCCCATGCCGCAGCATTGGTAATGTGCATAACCGGTCGAGCCAGATCGCAAAGCCGCATTGTTATGTAATCCATAATAGTACAGCAGTAGTAGGGTTCAACAGGAATCTGTCCATGGAGAGTCAGGTGATACAGGGTAGCCAATCCGTAACCTTCCGGCACAACATAACCGGTTTTCTGCAGAATCTGTGCACACGTGCTGTCCTTACCCTGTCCGGCTCTGCCATCCTGCCATGTATACAAAGGCGACAGCACAGTACCATCATGAGCTGTACACAGAATCCCGTGCATCTGGCCGGTTACACCAATAGAAGACACTGTATATTTCTGCAGGAGAGTATCCAGAAGGGACTTAACCTTTTTCCATATCCAGTCCGGAGACTGCATATGTTCCCACGGATGTTCAGAAGGAAGCGCTGAC
>JAFZET010000252.1 GCA_017560565.1 Clostridia bacterium
AGACCAATCTTGCTTCCAAAATTGCTTCTGTGAAGAAAGCTACAGAAGCATACTATGAGGAAGTTACGCAGCTCTTTGAATGAGCTTCCTGCGTTATCTGAAAGGAATATACAACTCACTATGAAAAAACATACTTACATCACAGGTACCGGCAATTCGGATAAACTGCAGCTTATCGAAAAAAGTATCTCCATGCTTCATGATTCCCCGCGTCTTCCCAACCTTCGGATGCTCTATAAATCCGCTACAGATATGCTCAGCGAAGGCTTTATCTGGGGCAGCGGCTGGTGGATGCAGAATAGCTTCGGCTTTGCCATGGGAGCGATTCCGCTGCTGGATCCTTTCTGGAGCAGGATTATGCAGAATTCATATGACGCTTTCTGGAAACGTATGGGAGACGGACACCGTAGCGGCCTGGATGATGGCATCAGCTACGAAGATAAATATTTTGGTTACCATTTTGTCGCACCGGATGGCTCTCTTGGAGACTGTGTCCGTCCTGGGATAGGTATTGTATACCGTCAGGGAGATGGCGATATAGATGCCCACGACTGGTTCTACGAAGGTACTGCGGCGGGTGTGATGGTAGAAGCAGAATTGCTCCTCTTTGATCGCAGACCGGAACAAATCCTTGCTTATTTACCACTTCTGCGGCGATCCCTTGATTTTATTGAATCTGCACGTGCAGAAAATGGTTTGTTTTTAGTCGGTCCTTCCGCCAATCTTCTGGCTCCAAGCTATGGCGGAAGTCCGACAGACGAGGATGGAACACCGAATAAGGGATATCTGACAGGTGTGTCGATTACTTATGCCGCTGCTCTGAAGAAAACCGCTGCACTCTGCAGAATCGTCGGAGATACGGAAACTGCAGGTGAATACGAACAGCGAATGCACCGTACTTTGGACGCACTTCCTCAGCTTCTCACAGATGATGGATATTTTATTAAATCCATGGATCCAGACGGTACAAAGCACGGGGTCTATGGTGCTGACCGATATGGTTATCTCGAAAGTGTCTGTAATGTTGATGCGGTGGCATGGGGTGTAGTTGGAGCCGAGATATCCCGTTCGATCTATGAAAAAATTGCCTCTGTTTCCGGAATCCGTCCGGCAGGAATCCTCTGTAACAATTATCCCCATCTGGATGACACACTTCTTCACTATAGAAATCATACAAATGGTCCGGATACGCTGCTTTATCCTTCCGGAGACTGGGTGGACGGTGGATGCTGGGGGACGGTTGAAGGTAGGGCAGTTCTTGCATATCTGAAAACCGGCGCATTTGATGACGCTTTCCGTGCTGCCGGAGTCTACATGAACTGGGCTGAAGAATACCGTCAGGACGAACCTTTCTCTCAATGGGGATTCAACACCAACAATTCGTGGCAGTCTGAAAATGATGAGCACACCATTTGTGATCGTCCCGTAGCCGTCATGATAGACAATTTTGCTCCTGTTACCTGCCTGCTCAGAGGGATTTTCGGATGGGATGCTGATGAAAACGGTCTGATTGCCAAGCCGCAGATTCCGGAAGATATTTTGTCCCTGCACCAGCATTTCCCGATTCATTACGCCGGATGCAGAATCTATGCAGCCTATACGGGCGGAAACGCTCCTCTTACCGTCTATATGAACGGAACGAAGCTTTCGATGCAGGAAGACGGATCGGTACATATTCCCGCAGAAGTTTTGTGTCGAGTGGAAGAAGTATGCCTGCATTTTGACCGTTCGGGTGCAGATTCTGTTCTGAATGTAAACGATCTGAAGGCTTCTGACAGGCTTACTGGTGACATTGACGGTTTGCCGGAAGAACTGGCTGCAATCTATAAGGAATGTGCCGCTGAAATCGAAACCACGACAGATCCCTGCCGTGCTGCCCATCTGAAGGAAGTATTGTCTGCCGCAGAAACGGCCGCAATTCGTCGTCGTCTGCCCTTTGATCGTCACGAACTGAGACCCATGACAAAGGAAAAAATCGAAGGAATACTGCACCTGTACGATCAAACAGTGAAAGAACTCTATGACGGACTGAAACACCGTAATTAAATCATGTGTGCCATTAAGGCAATCATCTGGCTGTTTATGGGAGCATTCTGCGTCACATAAACATGTGTTAAGATAATCCCATATATGCCTGTATGGTCTCGATAAACAAAATGATTCACAATGATATCTAAAAATAATATATTCATAAGAGGTTAGTATGAAACTGAATTTCAAGAAAACTGCAGCTGCCCTGCTGGCTGGCGTGTGTGTTGCTTCTATGGCTCTGACCGCTGCTGCCGGTGCTACCATGGATGAAAAGCGCAACATCCCTATGGCTGCTACTGCTCCCACCATCGACGGGGTTATCTCCGGTGACGAATGGGACAACGCTCTGACCATCGCTATGAACAAGGATACCTGCGACGCAGTTGCTGGTACTCTGGACACCTGCCCCACTGCTACCTTCTACTGGATGTGGGACTACGAAGGTCTGTACTTCTTTGCAGACGTAACTGACGCTACCGCTCCCGCAACTGTTCACCCCACCAACAACGGTTCTTACAACTCCGGTGACGGTATCCAGTTCTGCATTTACCCTGACGTAACCGCTGCTGGTTCCAACGTAGGCGACCTGTACTTCTGGTCTCTGGTTGTTGCTGAAGGCGGCAAGGCTGAAATCGGCGAACACTTCGTATTCGGTACCGGCTCCGCTGGTGGCGATGTTGAAGACGCTGTTGTAGCCTGCACCCAGAACGGTTCCAGCTACACTCTGGAAGCTTTCATGCCCGCAGTTTGCTGGGAATCCTCCAACACTCCTATCGTAGTTGTTGAAGGTACCACCTTCGCTATGACCAACGTTATCATGGAACAGGACGGCGGTACTCAGTCCCTGATCATCGACTCTTCCTGGTTCGATGGCCCCACCGCTAACAAGTACACCCTGTCCACTGACGTTGCCGGTCACGTTGACGCTCCCGAAACCGAAGCTGAAGAAGTTGTAGCTGACACTGCTGCTCCTCAGACCTTCGATATGGGCGTTATCGCTGCTGTTGCTGCTATCGTTTCCGCAGCTGGCTACGCTATCTCCAAGAAGAGATAAGTTGTACATAACGTACTGAGAAAAAGAGTCTCCATCCCGGGGGCTCTTTTTTTTGCTTTTCTGATACCGCTGTGCATAGATAAAGAAGATTACCTCAGGAATCCATCACGGAGCACTTGTTTTGGGCATAAAAAATCCCCGATCCGTTTCTGAAAACAGTCGGGGATAGATTTATTTCCTGGACGGAGGAGTGGAAACAAGACCTACATTGGGATACTTGAAGGAAAACTCCACCCGTTCGTATTTGACACCGTTTGCATCATAGAATTTAGCGATCTCATCCACAAGAGCCAGTGAGTTGAGCTTTCTGGTGTTGTCCCAGTGATTGCAGCAGGGTATGACGATAACAGGACGATAGACTGCGCTTTCGGCAACGGGACGGGTCGCTTCATCGGGATGCAGACCCACGATCAGATCGTAGAAGCTCGCCATATCGGGGGTATAGTAATCCTCGCGATGGGAGACCCCCTTCAGGGTGTAGTGCCTTGGGTCGATCACTTCGGATTCGTAGTTGTAGTGCTTGTTCAGAAGCCGACTGAGCACGCCCTGTCCGCCTGCCACATCAGCAATATACTTGATGCTGTTGCCGAAATATCCGTAAATAAACTCTGACAGAACTGCGAACCGGCTCTCATCACCGTGACAGTTGACCTGTGTTGATCTGCCCATGTGTGTACCTCAATGATGCGTGTGAAAATGTATGGTATGATTATAGCATCACAGCGGTATTTTGTCAATGCTGATCGTAAAGGGCGAAATACCTGATTGGTTCATAGCTTGCTGTGAGAATCTGTTTCTGTATGTATGGGTCAGCGGGGGATCAGCACGAAGCCTTCCAGATTCACGAAATGATAATAGGTGTCTGTCAGCACAGCCCGGAATTCCATTTTTATGATTTCTCCTTCCGGAATGCCTTCCAGCGATACAGCGTATTCCGCCCAGCCGTGATGCAGATCGCCTGTCTTTTCCGCCGTGATGGTCTTGGTCAGCTGAATGCCGTCCTTTTCCCTGTAGGTCAGTACCAGAGACAGGGTCGTGTGTTCGCAGTTCAGCATCCGCAGGTGCAGGGCAGTATATTTCTGCAGATCCAGCCGGTTGTAGGGATGTGCGTCCACGAAAGCACCGATGACAGAAGAACGGACAGCGGGATCGTATTCCGTTGCGGACAGTGCAATGCGGATGCTGCCGTCTGCCAGCGTAAACGCACGGTCATGGGCAACTTCACAGCCGCAGGAGGCTTTCCAGACAGGGCGGTAGAATACATCCAGCAGATCGCCGCAGGACGGACGCAGATCCGCAGTCCATACACTTGTCCGGGTGGGATCCAGCCAGGGCTTGCATTCGATCTCAATAATGTCGTCTGTATTTTCCGCATTCCAGTGCTTGTCATCTGTGCGGAAATACGCCAGAGGATACAGCCCCGCCCACAGATTGCAGCCTTCTTCCATGGAGCTGTAGCCATAAGCTGCGTGTACCGGTGCTTCGATGCCCGGATGGGAAAGAGCGAGGGTATCGGGAGCGATGATCTCACAGTCCGCCGGAACATAGGTACCGGACGCTCCGCAGATGTACAGACCGATGGGGCGTTTCTGCTTTTTCGGATTCAATACGATTTCTTCCCCGATGCGGATACCGGTGGCGGCGTCCATGGGTTCGTTCTGACCGGGGATGGAGAAATGCACCAGAATCCGGTTGTCTTTCACTTCATATCCATCCATGACAGCAGGCTGTTTCTGCCCGGATTTACCGTACACTGCCGTTTCTGCCAGCAGTCCAAGCCGTCTGCCCACTTCGTATTTATGTGCGGGATGGATGGGATGGTTGCCGATGAAGCCCCAGACAGGGGAGAGATCGGATATAGGGGTGAAATAGAAGGTATCAGGACGCTCACGGGCGGCGTCAATGAATGCCTGGTTCAGGTAGCCCATGTAGCAGTCTCCCTTTGTGTATGCCCAGGGATAGATCAGCACACAGATCATGGGGAAGTCATCGCAGGCAGCGAACAGTTCCCTGTAAGCACTGTGATACAGATTCAGGTAGTCCTTGTATATCCGCCAGCGGGGTTCTCCCCAGCACTCATTTTCTCCCTGATACCACAGAATTCCACGGAGCTTCACACCCACCAGACAATGGATCTTCCAGTTGTACTGACAGGTGGGCTGCTGGAAGTTGGTGTCTCCCCTTGTGTTCCACTTCTCCGCATCGGGATAAGCGCCAAGCTCTTTCATGCGGGTCAGCAGGGCACCGGCCCCGTCCATGGCAGAACGGGGAATCCATGCGGGAATCCCGGTACCGCCCCAGCTGGAGTTGATGAAGCCGATGGGCATTTCCTGTCCTGCAGAGCGCAGATAGTCGTATACTTCCTTCACAAAGGCAGTCCCTGCGGCAGACATCCATGCCATGAAATCCCGATCGGTGATCTCACGCCATTTGCCGGGGGCTTCGTCGGTGGGTTCATAGGGGAACTGTCCGCCGCAGCCGCCTTCGATGTTGTCCACATGATAGACCCGGATCTGCCGTCCGCCGAGAGAAGCGAGAAAATCATCCATTTCCGGCTGGAAATTGTTGGACAGCTCCATATTGGACTGCCCGGACGCCAGCCACAGATCCCCGAACAGGATATCGGTCATCACATGGCACTCTTCTCCTGCCGTCACCGTAATGGTCCAGGTTTCCATGGAAGCGGCGGGACAGAGCATGGTCAGCGCAAAAGCCCCGTTTTCATCGGCAGTCACACGGGCAGTGGAAAAGGGATGATCGGCACTGCCGGTCAGTTCGGCATCCACTACGGCTCCGGCATCGGTCAGCCCGTGGATGGTCAGTTCGGCGCTTTGCTGGTACAGAGCGCCGGATGCGTAAATACTGGGGAGTTTCAGCATAGGATTGTCCTCCTGTATGTTGTCAGTTCTTGATTTTTACTCTTCAAAAGCCGTGCACAGGGTCAGGGAATACCCCTGCCGGAAAGGGATTTCATACAGTGGTACCGGTGAGGCGGTGGTGGTATAGTTTTTGTCCATACCGGCAACCCCATCTCCGGTGAATTTGGCGTAGCTTTCTCTGGCGCACCAGATGGAAAAGAACAGCGGCAGATCCATCCCGTCTGTGCGGGCTTTTTCCAGCAGAGCCAGCTCCGATGGATGGAAATACCGTTTCGCTACACCGGGGGAGTATTTTTCCTTGTGTTTCTGCAGATCCAGTCCCACCGGAAACGGTGCGATGCAGACCATCCAGATCTCTCCGCTGTGGGTCACGGAAAACTCAGCGCCGCCGTCCCGCAGATAGGGTTTTTCGTTGGGAACACGCACCACATCCTCCGGTTTGTACGTCCGGCCTGTGTACAGACGGAGTGCGGTAAGCAGGGCATCATGAGACCAGGTTTCCGGACGTTCTCCCTCTGCCATGTACAGCACCATGCCCCGGGAAGACAGTTTCTCCGGCAGAGGCAGGAGCTGCAGTACCGTCATGCTGTCTCACCCGTCAGCCGGATTACCACAAACTCCGTGGGATTGCCGAATCGGGGAGCCATGGGCACGGTATTGGTCATACCGCGACTGACGATCAGGGTTTCACCGGCATCGGATCGGTGCAGTCCGGAGGCGTATTTCGGAAAGAAGCCCTGACCCGGCGCAAAGATATCTCTGCCGAACAGATGCCATTGTCCGCCGTGGGCATGACCGGAGAGGGTCAGCTGGATGCCGGAACCGCAGATCAGAGCCGGCCAGTATTCCGGATGGTGGTTCAGCAGCAGGTGGAAACCTTCTTCTGCGGCAAATCCGGACAGCATTTCCATGTCCGGTTCCGGTGTGGGATCCATCCGACGGTACCGGAGTCTGAGTGGGGAGGAAAGTCCGCCGATCACCATACCATGGGCACGGGTCCACTCGTTGTCAAGCAGAATGATCCCTCTTTCCGCCAGAATGTTCCGGTTTTCCGGCATCATCGCACGCTCATGATTCCCTACAGACAGATACACCGGGGCGATTCCGGCGGCTTCCGTGAGAAAGGTGAGCCCGGGTAAATTGAAGCTTTCGTCAACCCGGAAATCCGCACAGTTGTGCATCATATCGCCGGAGGATACCACCAGATCCGGACGGATGTCTTTCAGTGCCGCCATGGCTTTTTCGTATTTTCGGCAGTGCAGATCTGCCGCCAGCACCATGGTCAGGGCAGGTGCACCGGGCATGGCGAGAGAATATTCGGTGATCTTCAAGGGAATACCTCCGTGCGTTGTTTTTCTGATTATATCATATTTCGGAGAACTTGTAAAGATTCTGCCCTGCGGTTTTCTTTTGCAGAATTGTCGGTGGTGAAAATACATAAAAATGGAATCCAAAAATCTACATATCGAACAGGCAAAAGTAAAGGAAACCGTTGAAAAGATTCAAGAATTTTGATATAATAAGATGTTGAAATTTACAGTGACGGTTGTCCGTATTCCGGCGGATGACCCAAGGAGGAATTTATGAAAAAGAAACTGAGCCTGCTTCTGGCACTGCTGATGATGGCGTCCGCCATGGCAGCCTGCGGGGAAGGTGAGGCGAAGGAAACCACCGCTGATACCGCAGAAGCAGCCGATACTGCCGCTGTGGAAACCGAAGAAACCGAAAATTTTGATCCCGGTCTGCCCGATAAGGATTTCGGCGGTCGTACCTTCACCTTCATGACCAAAGCCGACGATTCCTGGTCCGACTGGAAAGAAACCAGCATCAGTGCGCAGGAGCTGACCGGTGAAGTACTGAACGACGCTGTTTACAACCGTAACAGTTACGTACAGGAAACCTACAATGTGGTTCTGGCGGAATATGCACCCAGCAGCGGCAATCTGCTGAGTGAAGCTGGAAATACCGTTCAGTCAGGGGACACCACCTATGACGTGATCATGCCGCCGTTGAACATTGCCGGTTCTCTGGTACAGTCCGGATATCTGATGGATCTGAAGGATGTGGATAATCTGAACCTGAGCCAGAGATGGTGGGATGAACGTTCCATCGCCGACCTGTCCATTGCCAATAAGGTATACATGGTTTCCGGCGACATCTCCACTCTGAACAACGACGCCACATGGTGTACCATGATCAACCTGGAAGTGCTGAACAATCTGGGCGTGGAATCTCCCTACCAGTATGTTGCGGAAGACAACTGGACTTTTGATACCTACAAGCTCCTGTGCGAAGACGCATCCATCGACATGGACGGTGACGGCGACTGGGACAAGGACGACTCCATTGCCAACCTGACCCAGAACGAAAATGCCACCGCTATGCTGATCACTTTCGGTTATCACCTGATCAATAAGGACAACGATGACGTTCCCTACTTCGATCTGGAAGGCAACGAAAGAGTATACGACATCCTGATGGACGTTTCCGAATTCATGACCGACGACAGACTGTCTCTGAACTACCACGAAAAGGGTGCCCAGGATGGTTATCACCTGCTGACCACCAAGATGTTTGAAGAAAACAGAGGTCTGTTCTGGATCACCAACCTGCAGATGGTTATCCGTCTGCGTGAAATGGAAACCGACTTCGGTATCGCCCCCTGCCCCAAGTATGACGCACAGCAGGAAGACTACTGCAATGTAGTATGGTTTGTTGGTTCCTACTCCACTGTACCCGTAAGCGCAATGGATCCCGCCGAATCCGGTTTCATTCTGGAAGCAATGGCTGCCAAGTCCCGTGAAATCCTCCGTCCCGCTTACTACGAAACCGCCCTGTCCCTGAAGTACCTGCGTGACGAAGAATCCATCGCCATGCTGGACCTGGTCATCGACAACCGTGCGTATGAACTGGAACAGGCATTCTCCTTCGGTTCTTCCTCTGCTGTGGAACAGATCGTTCTGCAGAACAAGGAACCCGCTTCCGCTCTGGCTTCCGCTTCCAAGTCTATCGCTTCCAAGATCGAAAAGACCCTGAGCCAGATCGGTGCCGCCAACTGACAATCGGTAAACTGCCTAAAAACCGTTGGAAAAATTCTATATAAGCATCTGCAGAAAAATGGGGATGCTTGTTGAAATTCTCCATAAAATTTGTTATAATGACAAGGATAACCGGGATTCCGGCGATCCTGCAGTGAAAAGCGTATCGCAGAAATCGGTACGCTTTTTTTGCTGAAACGATTCAGATAGTATGATTCGGGAGATTTCAAATGAAAAAACGGTTTTTCCTGTCTGCCGCAGTGGGGCTGGCGATGCTGGTGTCGGCATGGGGGCTTGCATCCTGCGGAGCAGCGGAAACATATTCGGTTCGTGTACTGCTGACGGAAGCAGAGGGCTATACCATTACCGGTGAGAATCCTGTAACGGTACCTGCGGGAGCTGACGCTGTTTTTCAGGTGCAGCTGGACGAAGGATACACTTTTGTGCAGGCTTCCGACGGAGGAATCTGGTCGGAGGACGGAACCCTGACCATTCCCGCAGTCCGGTATCCTGCCACTGTCAATATGATCGCCACGGATGCGGATGAAAAGGTGAAATTTTTCGTGGACAACGCAACCGGAGGCGGCAGGGTGTCTATGGGGACAGACGAGTTCTTCTTCTATCCCGGTACGAAAGTGGTGCTGACCGCTATCCCTCATGAGGGACAGTATTTTGCCGGCTGGACGCTGGATAAATCCATGGATAAGGGCGGGAAACTTCTGTCCACCAATTCTGTACTGGAATATGAGATCACAAAGCGGGGGGAAGTGTTCGGCAATTTCTATCCGATTGTGGTGGAGGAGGAACAGAATGCGTCTTCCGCTTCCTCGGAAAATCTGTCCGGTCCTACCAAAACCTACGGCGGCTGGGGAATGCAGGGAAATGAATCCACCCACATGATCGAGTACAAAGCCAACGGCGGCACGGTCAGCGGCTATGATTCGGATACCTATTACGATCAGGTTTCCACGGCAGTGTATTCCTGCCCCAACACACTGGCGGACAAGAATATATTTGTCAGAGAGGGCTATGTCCTGCTGGAATACAACACCAAAGCGGACGGTTCCGGAACTGCCATTCCCTGCGGCGGCAAATTTCCTCCGGTGGGGGAAATGACCACCCTGTACTGTATATGGGCGAAATATTCCGATCCGGCGGATTTCCGGTATGAAGACAACGGGCAGGGTATGACCATTACCGGCTACAATGGGAACGACGATATGCTGGTGATCCCTGAGCGGATCGGAAACAAAACCGTGACCCGGATCGCTTCCGGTGCGGTGAAGGGAAAGAGCTTTACCGTACTGGTGATCCCCAAAACGGTGGAAGTGGTGGAAGATAAAGCATTCCAGCACTGTGGTCAGATGGAAACCCTGTATCTGTTTGATACCATAAAATATATCCGTGACGATTCTTTTACCAACCGGGAAAACTGGAAGTATCTGCGGCTGGGTGCGGTGAAGGATCCTGTGTTTTCCAACCACGAAGACGCAACCTTCTGCCGGAAATGGGAAAAGCTGCTCATGGACAGTCTGACGGAAACCAAAAATCTGGTGGTCTGCTCCGGTTCGTCTTCCTATTATGGGCTGGATACCCCCCTGCTGGAAGAACTGCTGGGCGGGGAATACAGCGTAATCAATTTCGGCAATGTAGCCACCTGCAGCGTGTCCTTCTTCATGGACGGTGTTGCGGACTATCTGGACAGGGAGGATATCATCGTCCAGGCACCGGAAACGGCTTACGGCGGCGAAATGGGCGACCCGTATTTCTTCTGGGTCATCTACCGGATCATCGAGCACAGCTACGATTTTCTCTACCATGTGGACGATATCGGTCTGTATGACGGCGTACTGAATGCCCTTTCCGAGTATAACGGTTACCGGGAATACATGACGCCGCTGGACTACGATATTTTCTGTACTTCCGTGGATGAAAACGGGGATATTACCATCGATATGCCCAACGGTCCCGATGACGCTTATTTCGGCGTGCGGATCTCTTTCTGGCACGTCAATCAGGATTGGCTGAAAAATCTGAATGTGATGCACAACCGGATCATGGGCGAAACCGGCTGCCGGATCTATTTCAGCTTTGCACCGTATAACTACAATGCGGTCGTGGACGAAAGCCGGGAACCCGAAACCCATGAGATACTCCATACCATGATGGACAGCATTCTGGATGTCCCCGTGATCTCCCATGTGTGGGATTATGTATTGGACGGGTATCTCATGTACAATTCCGATTACCACCCTGCCGAAGAAGGGCGGGGAATCCGTACCCGTCAGCTGGCAGAAGATATTCTGGCACAGTTTGCAAAGGAGGCTGCACAATGACACTGCTTTCCCAATATCCATGGCTGATTCTTTTGTATATCCTTTCCGTGGGACTTCACCTGACCGTGACCATGATGCCGAAAGCCGAGTGGCTGGGCTGGGTATGTGCAGGGGTACACGCCGCCGCGCTGACCGTATTTTTCCTGACGGGAGCGGTACTGGAGGACGTGCTTCTGTATCTGCTGGTCTCCTGTACGGCGGCGTTGGCGTTTGCTCTGTTCCTGCCGGACAAACGGACAGACTCTCCGGCGCAGAGCGAAGAGGAGGATAACAAATGACATTCAATTCTCTGGACTTTCTGATCTTTTATCCCATCGTCCTGCTGCTGCACTACCTGCTGCCGCTGAAATACCGCTGGATGATGCTGCTGGCAGCCTCCCTGATATTCTATATGTGGTGGAGTGCGCCGCTGTTCTTCCTGATCCTGTTTACCACTGTGGTTTCCTGGATCTGTTCTCTGGTCATTGAGAAAACCGATGATCCGAAAAAGAAAAAGCTATGCCTGATCCTGACGCTGATCACCTCTCTGGGCGTGCTGTTCTTCTTCAAGTATTATAACTTCCTTGCCGGTACTGCCATGTCCATCGGTGCACTGTTCGGCGCGGAATTTGACGCCACACTGCATCTGATCCTGCCGGTGGGGATCTCGTTCTATACCTTCCAGACCCTGTCTTACGCCATTGACGTATACCGGGGCGACATCAAAACCGAGCATCACTTCGGGTACTACTTCCTGTTTGTAACTTTCTTCCCCCAGCTTGTAGCAGGGCCTATTGAACGGCCGGATAATCTGCTTCCGCAGCTGTACAAGGAATACAAATGGAACTGGGATGACGCAATGGCCGGCGGGAAACGGATGATTGCCGGTTTCTTCAAGAAAATCGTGGTAGCTGACCTGCTGGCTGCCTATGTCAATGCCGTTTACAACGATGCCGAAGCCTCCACTGGTCTTGGGATCGTAGTCGCATCCGCCATGTTTGCGGTACAGATCTACTGTGACTTCTCCGGGTATACCGATATTGCTATCGGGTGCGCACGGATGATGGGTATACACCTGATGCAGAACTTCAACCGTCCCTATTCTGCCAAAACCATCAAGGAATTCTGGGGAAGATGGCATATCTCCCTGTCCACCTGGTTCCGGGATTATCTGTACATTCCTCTGGGCGGCAGTCGCTGTGCCCCTGCAAGACGCTGGATCAACGTGATGATCGTTTTCCTGGTCAGCGGTCTGTGGCACGGTGCGGCGTGGACTTTCGTGATCTGGGGTTTCCTGCACGGTACGTATCAGATCATCGGCGGTCTTACTCTGAAAAAACGGCAGGAGCTGTGTGAAAAACTGCATATCAACCGGGATTCCGTGGGATTCCGCTTCTATCAGCAGGCGATCACCTGTGTGCTGGTCACCTTTGCGTGGATCTTCTTCCGTGCCAACAGCACCGGCGATCTGCTCACCCTGCTTTCTCATCTGTTTACATCCTGGTCCACACCCGTGGGGACTGTGTTCGCCGATATGGGTCTGAACTGGACAGGTGCACTGACCTCCATTCTGTCTGTGGCATCCATGGTGATGCTGGATCGGCTGGTGGTGCACGAAGAACAGCCTCAGCCGGATGGAACCTTTGTCAGCGACAGAGCGGTTTACCGCAGCCGGGGACTTATCATGATGTGGATCATTCTGGTTGCCTGGATGGTACTGCTGGCCGGTGACGGTGCAAGCTCGTTCATCTACTTCCAGTTCTGAGACAGGAGAAGCGTATGCGGAAACAGATTTTTGTGTTGCTTCTGTCGGTGCTTGTTCTGCTTCTGCCTGTGGGTGTAACCGCAGGTATGGCACTGGGGCTTCCCGCACAGTACGGTGAAACCTTCCTTGGGGAGATGGCTGTGAAATATGACCGTCTCCGCTCTGTGGAAGGAGCGAAAATCGTAGTGGTGGGCGGTTCCTCCGTGGCATTCGGGCTGGACAGTGCCGCACTGGAAGAGGCTGTGGGAATGCCGGTGGTCAATTTCGGTCTGTACGCCACATTGGGTACCAAATACATGATCGATATGTCCAAGGCCGGTATCGGGGAAGGGGACATCGTGATCCTTGCCCCGGAAACGGATCCCCAGACCATGTCCCTGTACTTCAATGCGGAAGCTGTGTGGCAGGCACTGGATCAGGATCTGTCCATGCTCCGGTATATCCCGTATGAAAACTGGGGAAAGCTGAGCGGCGGTCTGTGGAACTTTGCGTCTGCCAAGTTTGGCTATTGGAAAAATCAGAATGCTCCTGTGCCGGAGGGGGTGTATGCACTCTCTTCCTTCAACGAATACGGCGATATTGTGTATCCGAGAGATTTCAATATCATGGTCGGTGACAGAGACCCCAGTCAGCTGCTGACACTGGATGCCGCTGCACTGGACAAAGAATACATCGACTATGTAAACGACTATGCTGCATGGTGCGCAAGAAAAGGGGCAGCCCTGTACTACAGCTTTTCCCCCATGAACAAAGGAGCACTGGCGGAGGGGACTACGGAAGAAACCATTCTGGCGTACTACACAGCCCTTGCTTCTGCGCTGGACTTCCCCATGCTCAGCGATATTCATGATTATATCATGGATGCGCAGTATTTCTATGACACCAATTTCCATCTGAACGATACAGGTGTGCAGGTCAGAACCCATCTGCTGGCGGAGGATATCCTTCGTCTGCTGGGGGACAAAACACCGACAATACTGTTCGCACCGGATGCGCCGAAGCGTCCTGCGGATTACTTTGCCGCAGAAGCGGAAGATGATACCACGGGATATTTCCTTTATGAGGATAACGGGGAAACCCAGACACTTGTCGGCATCACCGAAAGCGGACGGGAACAGACAGAATTGACCCTGCCCGTGTCTTACAACGGCAAGCCTGTCACCACGATGGCAGAAAATACACTGGCAGGCTGTGATAAGCTGAAAACCGTTATCATCCCCCGGGAAACAGCATTTACGCTGATCTTTGACGGAGCTTTTGCCGGTGCGCCCAGACTGGAGCGGATCGATATGCAGGCAAGCTGCAGCGGGATCACCGTTGCGGATGACCTGATGAAGGGAACGCCCGCAGACTGCCGGATCTATGTTTCCCGCGCCTACTACGGCAGTTTCGCCGGGGACTATTTCTGGTCGGAATATATGCAGTATATTTCCCTTGCGGACTGATCGGATCAGACAAATCAAAAAGCAGCCATGGACTGCCGGATTGCCGGTGGTACCATGACTGCTTTGTTTGTATTTTGGAGAATTACAGCCAACCCATGAAAGCCAGCCAGTTCTTCATCAGCGGTGCCCACTGGGCTACGTGATGATGAGAGGGAGCCAGACCCAGACCGTGAGGACCATTGGGGAAAATGTGCATTTCGTGAGGAATGTTGTGTCTGCGCAGGGCAGAGGCGTACAGGTAGCTGTTGATTACGTTAACTGCACCGTCATCGGAGGTGTGCCACAGGAATGCGGGCGGCGTGGTGTCGGATACCAGTTCATCACAGGAGTAGTCGTGGTATTCGGCTTCCTTACCTTCCCCCAGCAGATTCCGGAAGCTTCCCACATGAGCTACTTCCAGTTCGTCCGGACAATGGTTTACCGCATAGCACAGAATGGTGGCATTGGGCAGTGCGGGCTGGTTGTCGATTTCGTCCAGATTTTCAAATTCAATGGGGGCGGTGTAGGTGGATACCAGTGCGGAGAGATGTCCCCCGGCAGAAGACCCCATGACAGCAACCTTATTCGGATCGATACCGAACTTTTCCGCATTGGCACGGACATAGCGGATGGCACGGCGGATATCCAGCAGGGGCAGGGGGAACCGATGGGGAGATACACGGTACTGGCATACAAAGGCGTTCATGCCCAGTGTATTGAAATATTCCGCATATCCCTGCCCTTCGTGGGGCGCACGGATGGCATAACCGCCGCCGGGACAGATCACAACGGTAGCGTCAGAGGATTTTTTCAGTGCCGGATAAAACTCCAGCACAGGTTCTTCTTCACAGAGACCGGGAACAGTATCCCAGAGCTTGAAAACTTCCATATTCATTCTCCTGTAGGGTGGATTTGCTATCATTATAGCCTCCGTATCCGGTTCTGTCAAGCGTTCTGCCAAAAAAATCTTGACAGAAGATGGAAAATCATATATACTATAGCCAAGAAACAAATATGAATGTAAGGAGCGGCTCATATCATGAAAAAAACAGTATTGTGGATGCTTCTGCTGTCCATGCTTCTCTCCATGGCAGCCTGCGGTGATTCCGGAAGCGGAG
This sequence comes from Clostridia bacterium, assembly GCA_017560565.1. Taxonomy (GTDB): domain Bacteria; phylum Bacillota; class Clostridia; order Oscillospirales; family CAG-272; genus UMGS1696. The sequence goes on from JAFZET010000252.1 coordinate 15,625, forward strand.
AAAATTCTGAGAGTGGTCAGGCAAAGGAAACGCAGGCGGCAGAACCCGAAAAGGAAACCACTGCACTGGAAGCCCGCCAGTCGATTGACGATGAACTTCCCGACAAGGATTTCGGCGGACGGAATTTCACGGTGATCGGGATCTATGATTCCAATACCCAGTACATCACAACGGAAGAACAGACCGGTGAAGGAGTGAACGATGCGATCTTTATCCGGAATCTGAAAGTGGAAGAACGGTATAATGCCAAGCCGGCATTTCTGGATGGCGGTGCCCATAGAGACTGTGCCAAGCTGGTAGCCAATACCATAACAGCAGGGGATGCTGATGCCTTCGATCTGATCCAGTTCCATGTGGTTTCCAACAGCGGCAACGCCATGAAGGGACTGTATCTGAACTGGTACGATATTCCGTATATTGATTTTGAGAAGCCCTGGTGGTCCGATTCCAATATCGAAGACCTGACCATCGACAACCATAACTTCTTAGCCATGGGTGACTTTGCGCTGACCACTATCTCCAAGACTTACTGTATGTTCTATGATAAGGATCAGGCGGTCAACTATCAGACTGAGGATCTGTATCAGGTGGTGAAGGACGGCAGATGGACGCTGGATTACCTGCAGGAACTGTGCGAAACCGTATATACCGACTCCAACGGGGACGGCGTAGCCAACGATGGGGACTATTTCGGCATGGCGTCTGACCAGCAGTCCAACTTCAATACATACCTGTGGGCGGGGGACAACAAGATTTTCTCCCGGAACGCAGACGGTGAGCTGGAATACACCTATTACAGTGAACATCTGGTGGATCTGTACAACAAGTGCTATGATCTGCTGAACTACAATGCCGGTGTGTTTACCAAGATGGATCATAACTCCGGTACCATCAAATTTGCCGAATACGGAACGCTGACTTCCAACTCTCTTCTGGAACACGCCATTGTATTCCTGGCAGACTTTGAAAACGAATACGGCATCATCCCGTATCCCAAGTATAACGAAAACCAGAAGGATTACATGACCATGGTGGACGGTTCCCATGAGGCTATGGCTGTGGGCAAGGCTGCATCGGATCTGGAATTCATCGGCATCATGACCGAAGTGCTCTGTGCCGAATCCTACAAGCAGGTCATGCCCGCATACTATGATGTATGTCTGAAGCAGCGGTATGCTTCCAGTGAAAAGGATGCGGAAATGATCGACCTGTGCGTGGAATCCCGTGTATTTGACCTGGGATATGTATACGACAACTGGAACGGCGTTTCCTTCTATTTCCAGGAACTGCTCAGAAATACCAGCAAGCAGGATATCGCTTCCTATTACGCAGGCAAGGAAAAGTCGGCAATCACCTATTACGAAAAAGTTATAGCTCTCTTTTCCGGAGAATAATGGCAATGCCCGGTTTGGTGTAGATTTTTTTACATACAAAAGGCACTCTGTACGATACAGGGTGCTTTTTTTGTGTGAAAAATGTGAACTCATCCGAAAATACGTGAAAATGTGAATATTGATTGACAGAAAATGAGAAAAAAGGTATAATAATATAGTATCATACATACGTATGCCCATTCGGGTGTGCAAACAAATCAAAGGAGAAAATCTCATGAAGAACAAGATCGCACTGTTTCTGGCGCTGGTTCTGTCTCTGTCTTCCGCAGCAATGACCGCCTGCGGCAATACCGCTGACGAAACCACTGCCGATACCGCAGAAACTGTGGATGCAGCCGAAACCGAAGACAATCCCTATGCGGGATACGACTTCCAGGGCAAGTCTCTGCGCGTGTACTCCTCCAACGACTCCAGCGACTCCACCAACGCCCACTTCCTGATCGCCGGTTCCGGGGAAACCAACGGTGAAATCGTTAACGATGCCGTGTACAACCGTAACCTGAAGGTGGAAGAAGGTCTGAAGATCAAGCTGGAATATACCGAATGTGACTGGGACTACACCAATATTCTGGAAGGGATCGACCAGCTGGTTCTGGCCGGTGACAGCGTATATGACGTTCTTGTAAACGATGTATTCCGTCTGGTTGAATCCTCTGTAAAGGGTCAGCTGCACAACGTAGCCAAGACCGACAAGCTGAACCTGGATGCCGGTTACTGGTACACCGGTGCCATGAAGGATCTGGAAATCGTTCCCGGTGCCATGTACCTGATGATGGGTGACTATTTTGCCGACTCTCTGGCATCCGCCCATGTTCTGTATTACAACAAGGACGTAATCCTGGACAACTACGCTGACGCCAACTACCTGCACGACATCATCATGGAAGGCAAGTTCACCAAGGATGTTATGTTGGAAATCATGGAAACCTGCTCCGTTGACCTGGACGGTAACGGCGTATGGGACAAGAACGACAGAATGGGTTACATCGTACACGGTTACTGGGGTCCCATGATGCCTGTTGTTACCGGCTTCTCTGTACAGTACATCGAACGTGACGACAAGGGCAATGTATCCTTCTGCTTCAACAATGAACGCTCCGTTGAAGTTATCACCGCCTGCAACGAGCTGTTCCACAACGAACGTTCTCTGAAGGGTCTGGAAGGCAACCTGCAGGAAACCATCCACAACCTGATGGCAAACGGTCAGGGCGTATTCGCCGGTTACCTGCGTCTGTCCGACTTCGGTAAGATGCGTGACTACGAAACCACCATCGGTCTGTCTCCCTATCCGAAGCTGAACGAAGCACAGGAAAGCTATGTTGCTTCTCTGCACGACACCTCTGAAGTTGGTGCGGTTCTGCTGACCACTCCCGTCGATGATCTGGACTTTGTATTTACCTGTCTGGAATTCCTGACCATGGAAGCTTCCGAAATGGTAATCCCCGTATGGTTCGACGAAGCTCTGAAGGTGAAGTACTCCTCCGGTACCGAAGACGCTGTGATTCTGGACCTGATCCGCAGCTCTGTTGACAAGCCGTTTGCACTGGCATATCAGTCCGCTCTGGGCAGCTATCCTCTGCCGGCTTGCTTCCTGAACCTGATCAACAAGAACTCCAACGACTTCGCCTCCAACTTCCAGTCCACCAAGGACGCCGGTGAAGCCGCTCTGGCCAGCGTTGTTGCTGCTTTCCAGAGCAACCTGGAACACGGCAACTGAGATCTGATGAAGTTAAAAAGCACTCTGAAACCAGGGTGCTTTTTCTTTTGCTGATAGGCAAAAAAAGACACTCTGCCGGGAAAGGACAGAGTGTCTGGTAGGAATTCAGTTTGTTCAGCCGTCGATCTTGCCGTAGGCTTCGTTCAGTTTATCAACCTTGGTGGCGTAGGTCTTTTCCTGAGAAGCGAAGAAGCTTGCCACATCGGTGCTGTCCTTGATCAGAAGCTGTTC
>JAFZET010000253.1 GCA_017560565.1 Clostridia bacterium
CCTGAACTGGAACGGCTTCGGCAGACCCTTCGCTTCCTCCGAAGAAGCCTACAACACCATGCACATCGGCAACCCCGACGACGCCAAGAAGCTCCAGGAAATCAAGAAGCAGGGCTGAAATCAAGTAAGAAATAAGAATTAAGAATTTATAATTGACACAATTCTGTAGAAATACAGAAAATGATAAATTCTTGTAAAAACTGTATACCAATTCCCCCCAAGAAAAGGAGAGAAGACCATGATAAAAGCAGGTTATGTCTGGGCGTATGCACTGGACGGTGTGACCGATGCAGATGCACGGATGCTGAATCAGATCAATCTGGCATTCGGGCATGTGAAGGATGGGGTTCTCTCCTTCCGGGTGCGGGATGAGAAGAACTTTACCGACAATCTTGTCCGGATCCGTGGGGTGAATCCCGATATGAAGATTACCCTGTCTGTGGGCGGATGGGGAGCCGGCGGTTTTTCCGAAATGGCTATGACCGACGAAGGACGGCGTGCGTTTGCGGCAAGCTGCCTGGAAGTGGTCAACCGGTACGCCCTTGACGGAATCGATGTGGACTGGGAATACCCCACCATCGACTGGGCAGGCATCGGTGCAGACCCTGCCGACAGGGAGAACTTTACTTACCTTCTGCAGGCACTGCGGGATGTGCTGCCGGATAAGCTGGTGACCATCGCAGCAGGCTGCGGCGGCTACATCAACGATTCCATGGATCTGCCCGCCATCGAGCCGATTCTGGACTATGTGTCCCTGATGTCCTACGATATGCGGGGCATCGGAACGGCAGCGGGTCCCCACACAGCACTGTATTCCCGCACCGGGGCAGTGGACGACTACGACCGGGGTTCCGGCGATATGTATGTGAAGCTGTTTGCGGAAAGCGGCATCCCGAGATCCAAGCAGATTCTGGGTGCGGCATTCTATTCCCGGAAATGGGAAGGCGTGCCTGACGGGGATATGCACGGTCTGGGGCAGAAAGGTTCCACCAAAGAAAGCGGCGGTTTCGGTCCGAATTACGGAAAGCTGGCGGAAGAGTATATCGGCAAAAACGGCTATGAGCTCTACCGTGACAACGGCGCACCGTATCTGTATAAGAAAGAAACCGGCGAATTCATCTGCTTTGATGACCCTACCAGCGTTGCTGAAAAGACAAAATATGTAAAAGACAACGGGCTTGCCGGCATCATGTACTGGGAACATTCCTGTGATCCCACAAAAGCACTGCTGACGGCAATTCACGAAGCCGACAAGGAATAAAAAATAAGAGAGAAATACCATGCAAAGAACAGTTGTTATCGGTATGGGTCATATCGGGCACAGACACGCCCAGGCGTATACCGAATCGGATAAATCGGAACTGGTTGCCGTATGCGACAGAGTTCCGGAGCTGGCACAGAAAGCCGGGGAAAAGTTCGGCGTACCGTACTTTACCTCTGCCAGAGAAATGCTGGCCGCTATGCAGCCGGATATGGCAAGCGTGACCACCGGTGGCTATGAATATGGCTCCGACCACTACGAACCCACCATGGAAGCCCTGGAAGCAGGTTGTCATGTGCTGGGGGAAAAGCCTATCTCCAACAACCTGAAGCACGCCATTGAAATGGTGGAAACGGCAGAAAAGAAGGGGCTCTGCTATGGGATCGATATGAACCATCGGTTTACCCCTGCTGCCCGTCATGCCAAAAAGTGGCAGGATGACGGACGGCTGGGCTCCCTGCTGTTCTGCAATATGTCCCTGTGGATCGGGAAGTTCATGCCGCTGGATTCGGTATACTACCACCTGAAGGCACTGAATCCCCATTCCATCAACATCATGCACTATTTCTGCGGACCCATCAAGGAAGTTTCCACCTTTGCCATGAAGGCACCCGGCAGAGAAATCTACTCCACCCAGTCCACTGCCATGCGGTTTGAATGCGGTGCGGTAGGGCATCTGACCTCCTCCTACGACATCACCCGCGGTCATCCCATGGAACGCTGTGAAGTCGCCGGTACGGACGGACGGTTTGTCTTCGAGGATATGTGGCGGGAAGCGACCCTGTACCCCGCAAATTCTCCTGTCAAGGAAGTGTTCTCCAACCCCGTATTTGACGGTCCCGGTCGTTTTGAACGGTTCTACGACACCTTCCGTGACCGGATCCAAGCCATTATCGATCAGGTAGACGCAGGCTACAAGCCCGAAGAAATCGACGGCAGCGGCAGAGAAGGTCTGGAAGCCTCCCGGGTTATCCACGCCATGATCCGCTCCATTGAAGAAAACGGTGCGCCGATCCAGGTAAAGGATATCGTGGAATAAGTAAGAAATAAAAGATAAGAAGTAAGAAGCAGTTGCTGTTTTTCCGTACTTCTTACTTCTGACATCTTACCTCTTATTTAAAAAAGGGTGGTGCGCACATTGGGCAAGGTCTTTTCCCGTGAAAAATTCAATATATATCATAAGGGTGCAAAGATCGCCATTGTGGATGCCCATCATGACGGGCGTATGGAACCCCATTCCCACTCTTTTTACGAAATGGTATACGTACAGAGCGGATTCACCCTGCACTCCTGCAGCGGCGAGGTACGGATGCTGTCCGCCGGGGACTGGTTTTTTGTCCGTCCCGGGGAAGAGCATTCCTACATCAACGCCAATGGATTCCAGATCTTCAACTGTATATTTCTGGAAGAAGCGCTGGGTGGGGATCTGGTGGAGCTGAAAAAGCTGCCGGGGCTGGATTATCTTCTGTCCGACTCCTGGATTCCCGATCCCGCTTCCACGGATCCCGTGACATTTGAGCGGGTTCTGCGTGTGGATGTCAGCGAGCGGCGCAGCGTGGAGAAGGCACTGGAGACCATCCGGACGGAATGCGAAAACCGTCAGACCGGGTGGGAGCTTTCTGCCAAGTCGCGGCTGCTGGCATTGCTGGTCCGGTATTCCAGACTGTATGAGCAGCAGAAAGGTCAGCAGAAGACGACGGCGTCCGACTACTATATGTATATCTACAAGATCCTGCAGTACGTGAACGAGAACTACCGCAAGGAAATCAGCATGGCGGATCTGTCCGGTGTGACGGGACTTTCGGTGGACTATATGTCCCGCCGGTTCAAAGCGGTAATGCATCTGTCCCCTGCGGAATACATCCGTCGTTTCCGGATCGCCAAGGCCATGGAGCTTTTGTCCTCCACGGACTTCCCGATCGCCCGGATCGCAGAAGAAACGGGATTTTCCGACATCAGTCTGTTTTCCCGGGTGTTCAAGAATGCCGTGGGTGTTCCGCCGGCGTCCTACAGGAAAAATCAGAAGTAACTGCCGGTCTTTCGCTGAAAAAGATCCGGCGTTCTCCCCCTTTTCTTCATAAAAACGAAAGGAAAAAACAACTATGGCAAAAGTATTCAAGAGTGCTGTTGTAGGTATGGGCGGTATCGGTAACCTCCATGCAACCTGCATCAAGAACAATGACAAGGCAGAGCTGGTATGCGTCTGCGACATGAACAAGCAGAGAGCTGACGAGGCTGCGGAAAAGTTCGGTGTTCCCGCCTGCTATTCTGTAAAGGAAATGCTGAAGAACTTCCCCGAAATCGAAGTAGTACACGTAACCACTTCCGGTTTTGAAAACGGTTCCTGGCACTACATTCCCGTTATGGAAGCTCTGGACGCCGGCAAGCACGTTCTGACCGAAAAGCCCATTTCCAACAACATCGAAGAAGCCCGTGAAATGGTAGCATTTGCAACCAAGAAGGATCTGTACCTGGGCTGTAACCTGAACCACTACTTCTCCGAACCCGCATTCCGTGCAGACCAGCTGATCGCTGACAACAAGATCGGTGAACAGGTTTATGCACTCACAAAGGTCGGCTTTAACGGCAGCACCGTTGACGTTCCCAACATCGACCCGAC
>JAFZET010000030.1 GCA_017560565.1 Clostridia bacterium
ATATCGATCAGCATAACCATGGTGAACATTTCCTTCAGTACGGACTGGGTAACGTCAATGATGTTGGCATTGTTGGCGGCGCAAACGGTGCTTACCTTTGCCAGAATCCCAACGGTGTCATACCCTACAACGGTAACGATAGCTTTCATGTCTGTATTTCTCCTGTGTATATGTAGTCATAGCATTATACATACAGTATACCATGAAATGTATTGAAAATCAATATGTCCAAACAGAAAACCGGAGCCATGAAGACCCCGGTCTTTTGGTGATATTTTTCGATTATTCCACGCCGTACAGCGGCAGCAGCTCCTTTTCAATGGCAGTCCACATCTTCTTTTCAACAGAATCCCATTTGGATGCCAGGTTGGTACTCTTGGAAGCAACCAGGTCGCGGATCAGATAGGGCAGACGCTGGAAGTGGGATTCGCCGAACTGGAAGGAGAAGTCGAAGTTACGTCCAGCCATGATCAGGTCAACCATTTCAGCAGTACCGGCATCGGTGGAATATCTGCCCTTCAGCGCGATATCATAATACGCCGGATATACCTTCTTGTAGCTCTCCGCACAGAGTGCTTCAAAGATGGTACCTACAAATTCAGCGTGCCCGAAAGCAGTGAGAGGCACACCGAATGCCGTAAACTTGTCGTCTGCATTGGTATAGTATGCATTCTGATTTTCATCCCATTTAGGCCAGGGAAGCATGGAGTAAGCGTCATCCATTTCACGCAGGTCAGAATAAGCGGCGGCAAAACGAAGGGGAGCCATAGCCAGCTGACCATTGAGGAAGTAGGTTTCTTCGTCATACTGGGTGGGAAGCTTGATATAGCCGGGATTTTCGTAATGGAAGGCAACCAGTTTTTCCAGCACGGACATGGTCTTGTCGGACATGAAATTTACTTCAATCTGATTATCTTCGGTAATGGAGCTGAGCTGCAGGTCAAAGGCGGCTTCCCATACGTCCGTGGGATTGATCATGGCATAACCAAATCCAAAGTTATCACCGGTATCCGCCTTACCGTCACCATTGGTATCCACATACATGGTTTCAACGATTTCGGTCATCTTGTCAATGGTCCAGGAACCGTCACGTACCATGTTGTACATATCTTCAGCAGCATACCCCTGATCCAGAAGTATCCGCTGATTGAAGTAGATGGCGTATGTGTAGGTCATGGAGGTGATGGCAAGGTCGGAACAGATGGCATACAGTGTATTGTTAATGGTAGCGTTGCTGTTGGAAAGAGAATTGTGCCAGGGCTTGTCCAGATTGACATGAGGAATCTCCATCCAGTTCAGCAGGGATTTGGCATTGATGAGTTTGTATGCAGTATAGTTGTAGAAACCCACAATGTCATAATCATCGGTACCGGCAATGACAGCATTGTTACAGACAGTGGCAGGTTCTTTTTCTTCTGCCATGGTAATGGTAATGTTGAAGCGTTCCCCGATGTCAATGTTCCGGTTGTATACAGCGTCATTGCAGGCATCCCCGGTGAGCTCGTCTGCAATAATTTCAAATGCAACGGCATCTTAGGCATCTAACGTAGGCGCATTCGTCAGCACACGGAAAGCCTGACCGCCGAAATCATTTGCGGGAAGATCATCGGAAATCAGCTGCCGTTTTTCATAATCGGAAAGTTCAGCCGTTTCCACAGGCGCATTCTCTGCGGTTGTATCTGCGCCGGTTTCGGATGCATCTGCAGCAGTATCCCCACAGGCGATCAGGGACGGAGCAATCAGTATGGCTGCCAGAAACAGCGTGAAAAGCTTCTTTTTCATATCATACCTCTCTGTTGAATTGTTGATAAATTTGCGTGGGACAGGGGTGTTTTCAGTCATATTATACAGCTAAGCTGTGCAGATGTCAATGGATTTTTTCTGAAATGACAAGTGTAATCTGTAAAAAAAGGATCCATTCCCGTATGAGAAGGATCCTTTTTAATCTGTGTTCAGAAATTATGCGAGAGTCAGAACCGCATTGCCGCAAAGATGGATTCTTCCATTTTCCACAGCATATTCCTTACCCTCAGCGTCCCGGTATAGAACACCTTCTGCGGCCGGAAGCTCCACATCCACGGCTTTGTTTTCGGCAGAAGCTACCGTAAAGGAGGTCACAGCACCGGCTTCCCAGATAGCGTCCAGAACATATCCCCCTCTGGCACAAAGCCCGGTGAAGGAACCGTCAGCCAGTGCATCCGGCAGGGCAGGGAGCAGAGAAATAAATCCCTCATGGCTCTGCATAACCATTTCACCGATCCCGGCGGCACCACCGAAGTTTCCGTCAATCTGGAAAGGCGGATGGGTGTCGAACAGGTTAGGCAGAGTGGACTTGGTGAACAGTGCCCGGATGTTTGCGTAAGTACCCGCACCGTCCCGGAGCCTGGCGAACATATTGATCAGCCATGCCCGGCTCCAACCCGTGTGACCGCCGCCGGAAGCAAGCCGTCTTTCCATGGTCACACGAATGGCTTTGTACAGTTCCGGTGTAGCTCGGGTGATCTGTGCGGCAGGATACAGACCGAAAGCATGGGAAACGTGTCTGTGTCCCGGTTCCGGTTCATCGTAATCCTTTGCCCATTCCATCAGCTGACCGTGTTTTCCCACAGAAAGAGGCGGCAGTCTGTCAGCCATTTCACCGGCAAGAATACCGTCTTCCGGATGAATACCCAGAATCTCTTCGGTTTCTTTATAGAACCGCAGCAGTCCGCCGATGATCTCGGTATCCATGGTGGGAGACATGGTGATATAGGCAGCTTTTCTTTCTCCCTTGTCATCGGTCACAAAGAACCGGTTTTCGGGAGAAGTGGAAGGACCGGAAAGCAGTCTGCCGTGTCCGTCTTCAAAGAGCATATCCATGAAGAAGAGCGCATTTTCCCGGATATATTCGTATGCGGTGTTCCGCAGAAAATCTTTATCGCCGGTGTAAAGCCAGTGTTCCCACAAATGGAACGCCAGCCAGGCACCGCCCATGGGCCACATCCCCCAGGGACCGTCAGCCGCAGCCGCAAAACCGTAGATATCGCTGAGGTGATGGACAACCATCCCTCGTGCATGGTAGTTTTCCGCAGCAACACGCCTGCCGCCGGGAAGCAGATAATCGTTCATATAGGTGAACAGAGCATTCACGGATTCGGAAAGACCCGCTTCTTCGGCATGCCAGTAGTTCATCTGCAGGTTGATATTGGTGTGATAATCCGCATTCCAGGGGGATGTCATTCCCTCAGACCAGACGCCTTGCAGATTGGCAGGCAGTGTGTCTTCCCGGCTGGAGGAAACCAGCAGATATTTGCCGAACTGATAGTACAGAGAAATCAGCTGGGGATCTGCGGCTGTCTCGTTTTGTTTCAGAGCTTCCAGACGGTCGGCAGCGGAGATTCCGGACAGATCAGCATCTGCAGAAGGCGTGAAATCGATATCGGAACGCTTCATGATTGCTGCGAAATCTGCCGTGTGTTCAGCCAACAGCGCATCCCATCCCCGTGCAGCTTTCATCATTCCGGCTGCAGAGGCAGATTCCAGACAGTCATGCCGGAAGCCGGAGAAAATACCGATGTACAAAACCACTTCGGCAGCACCGGCAATCTGCAGCACGTTATCAGCGGCAGTCTGTGTCCCGTCCGTTTCCACCTTTACGCAGACACGGAACTTGTTGTCACCAATGGCGGTATGACAGTGGGCAATTACCCAGCCTTCCTTGTAATCCAACCGTTCCGTGCATTCTCTGGTGAATTCCAGACGCATACCAAAGGCTTCTCCGGCTGTGAAGCGCACATACTGCAGACCGGATACATGAGAAGAGAATGCCTCACGGGTATACACCGTACCGTTTTTGCGGAAGGAAATCACTGCTTTCCCGTTTATCAGATCCAGATCCCGGCGGTAATCGGTAATCTCCGCATCGCCGAATCCATCCATGGAAGCCCGGAGATTACCGGCATATTCATAGGATTTGATCCGGTAAAACAGATTCTCGTCCAGACTGTCGATGTAGGGATCGATCTCCCATTCTCTGCCTTCCAGATACAGTCGGCGGCAGTGGTCGATCATGGAACGGTAGTTTTCCTGCCGGGTATCCATGGGACCGCCGGACCAGATGGTTTCTTCGTTCAGTGTGATCTGTTCAGCGGCAGGATCGCCCCAAAGCAGCATTCCCTGAGAACCGTTTCCAAGGGGGGTCCCGTCATCCCAGCGTTTCGCCGGTGCGTTCAGATGGAGAATATAGTCTTTCATACAAACCCCCGATGGGATTATTCCAGACCCTCAATGGTCTTCTGAATTGCCTTGGCAATGCTGTCGGACTTGCTGACAACGGTGGATACAAAGGTGTCCTTACCGGAGGTTACCAGGCTGGAGGGAATACCGATGACGGTACCCCACTGGTAGTTCATCAGGAAACCGGGGTCATAGTACTTGTTTTCCAGCGCAATGGTCATCATTTCAGCGGATTCCTTGTCACGGATCCAGCGCTGTTCCAGATAAGCGGCTACGAAGGTGGGTTCTACATCCACATAGGACAGGAAGGAGAGGGCATCGATTACAAGACCGATATCTTCGGGCTTGGCGTCAAATACCTTGGGAACTACGATACAGCTGGTGAACCATACGGAGGTCATGGTACGGTAGGTTTCCTGTGCTTCGTCATACTTGGGCATGGGCAGAATGCTGAAATCCTGTTCCATTTCCACGAAAGCGTACAGGTTGCAGGGGAAGTTCATCAGGAACAGAGCTTCGCCTTCCTTGAACTTGAATTCCCAGTAGTGCCAGGGGTTTTCCTTAATATCACTCTGTACGGTTACGG
>JAFZET010000254.1 GCA_017560565.1 Clostridia bacterium
AGAATACCGTGGGCTGGAACAGGGGCGCATCCGCACAGATCCCGCCATTGCCGTCACTAACCAGCGAAAAAGTGAACAGCCCGCTCACCTGATTCAGAGGTGCCGCCATGCCGGAGACAAAATTGCCCAGGGAATAGATACAAAGGGTTCTGTGTCCGTCCGTGCCATCGATCCACTCGATGGGCTGGAGGCAGTGGGGGTGATGCCCCAGGATCACATCTGCGCCGGCATTTGCCATGGCTGCGGCAAGATGGGTCTGTTCCTCTGTGGGCGTATGGCTGTTTTCCACACCCCAGTGGACAGAAACGATCACCGCATCCGCCTTACCCGATGCTTCGGCAATGTCCGCCAGAATCCGCTCTTCCTCTATATAGGGAATGCCGATTTCCACATCCCTGCGCAGTACATAACCGTTTGTGCTGTAGGTATAGGAGAGCATGGCGATGGTCACACCGTCTTTTTCAAGATAAACCGGTTCAGGCTGTCCATCGTCCACACCCAGCAGGACAACAGGCTGACTGCTCCAGAATGCCACGGTGTCCAGAAGACCGTCAGTGCCCATGTCCAGCATATGGTTGTTGGCAATATTGACAATGTCAAACCCAAGCGTAACCAGATCCAGTCCCAGTTGCTGGGGCGAGTTGAAGGCGGGATATCCCTGGTACCCGTAATCCTCCCCCGCCATAACTGTTTCCTGGTTGATAAAAGCGAAATCCACCCCGGTAACGGCATCCGCCACATCGGCATACATGGGCAGAAAATCGTACTCTTTTTCCGCACTCCCACGCTTTCGGGCATCCATATAGATATTCGGATGGATCAGATTGTCCCCCACCGCCAGAAAGGTGATCTCCACCCCTAAAAAAGGATCCGTTACAGGGCTGATCACCGGTTCGGCAGGCGTGTCGGTGCATACGGTTCCGGTGGTTTCGGGTGTACTCTGCAGGTCGGAAACCGTATACATCCGCACCGGCGGATCTTCCTCCAGCATGGCACAGCCGGGGAGGGAAAAAACAAAACTCAGTACACAGATCCCGCAAAGAATACGGCGCATGACAGCTTCTCCTTTGTACAGTTGAAAACAAAAGAGCCGGAATGGTGCCGACTCTCCATAGATTCAATCCAATTCAAATTATTGTTTGTCCCCGTTCTGCAGGTCGGCGATCTCCTTGACGAATGTGTCAATATCCTTGAATTCCCGGTGAACGGAAGCAAAACGGACATAGGCAACGGCGTCCAGTTCCTTGAGCTTTTCCATTGCCAGCTCGCCGATCTTCTGGGAGGTTACTTCCCGGCGCATGGTATTGTACAGGGAGGCTTCGATTTCATCGGCTACCTTTTCCGCATTGACGGGACGCTTCTGGCAGGCTTTGAGAAGACCCGTCAGCAGCTTGTTTTTATCAAACAGCTCCTTGGAGCCGTCTTTCTTCAGCACCACAGGCTGGTACACATCGATGATTTCATAAGTGGTAAAACGAACAGCACATTTTTCACATTCCCGGCGGCGGCGGATGCTGTTGTTTTCTTCCAC
>JAFZET010000255.1 GCA_017560565.1 Clostridia bacterium
ACACCGAAGCGGATCTTGACTGGAGAAACAAACAGTCCCGCAGTTCTATAGAAATGAATAATCCTGCATCCAGACCTGAATTGGCTAGAAGAAGGGATGATATTGAGGATTTTGATGTTATTTTTGTCGGCTTCCCGATCTGGTGGTATACCGCCCCTACCATAATCAATACTTTTCTGGAAAGCTATGATTTTACCGACAAAACCATCGTTTTATTTGCCACTTCCGGTGGAAGCGGCATGGGCGATACCGTTGAAAAACTGCGGACAAGCTGTCCCGGAGCAAAATTGATCGAAGGCAAGATTCTAAATCCTGACAGCAATATCAGAGAACTGGCTGCCTGGGTGGATGGATTGGGTATACAGTAAAGTACCTCTTGGTTTTGTTGTATTAACATCCTGTGGAAAACTGACAAGTTACACAACCAACACTTGACATGTATTCTCGTATATCGATTTCAATCGGATAAACGGATGTTATTTTCAGTTCCGCTGGCAGGAATCTGCTGATACAATCAATGAGTATCTAGAAGACGGGTGGACAATCAAGGAAATGCACACACATCCGCTCACCGGCGGGCAGCATCCGGAAGGTGTGGTTATTCTTGAAAAAACAATTTTGGGTAATTCCTGACAGTATTTCTTACAGACAACAAAACAGGCTGAGCATCGCTGGATGTCACGCCTGTTTTTTGCTTATAGCAACAAATGAATTCACCTGCAAGCCAATCGTATTACTCATGTCGTACAATATAATCAAACCGCTCGATATTCGTGATCCCCATATCGAGCAGGATCTTTTCACTTCTGCTGCGGTTTTCTTCTGTATTATACCCCGGAATCAGCGGCAGTCGTACACGAATCTTTCCGGGATCGGTCACCGTGGTGAGAAGACGGAGATTATCGAGCGCAATTGAACCGTCCTTTCCCGTATATGCCCGATAAATGAGAGGATCGGTGTCCTTGATATCCACGATGAATCCATCCAGAACTTCTGCGGCGACACGCACGTTTTCTAAGGGTACGCATAGGCTTGTTTCAGCGTACAGCTTCCATTTTGTGCCGCATAGTTCACGGAACAGAGGAAAAAAATTTGCGTACAGGAGTGGTTCTCCGCCGCCGAATGTCACTCCTCCGCCCGTTGCTTCAAAATACAGTGAGTCGAGCTTCACTTTATCGTACAGGTCCTGTGGTGTAAGCCGTTCTATCTTCGTGTTCTCACCCCATGTAAATTTGTTGATGCAGTATTCGCACCGAAGAGGACATCCCCATGCACAAACGAGTGTGGTAATCCCCTCTCCGTCGGTTGCCATACGAAGACGCGAGATTGCCGCAGTGGGAAAAACAGGTGTATCAGTCATTGCTGTTCCTCTTCTTCGGGAGGATAGATGATATCCCCTTCCAGAACAAGTTCGTCTTCTTCAAAATCCGCAGGCAGAATTCCTGCGGCTACCAGATATTCTTCTTCCACAATGGATTCGCAATCTTCGCCTTCGGCATCTATGACAGGAACTCCATCGAATTCAACGATCTCTTCTGGGAGTGTTTCACCTTCTTCAAGTTCCGTTTCAGGTGCTTCGAGCAAGCCTTCGATCAAGGGTTTGCCTTCTGTCACATCCAAAACTCCCGTTTCTTCAGTGACGGTC
>JAFZET010000256.1 GCA_017560565.1 Clostridia bacterium
ATATTGGATATACCGTTTACAACTTCGACAAGAACACCGTGGAAACCAGACTTTCCGAATCCACTGCACTGAAAATCGGTAAAGACTATCGTACCGGCAGCGATGGCTGTATTACCGCAGAAAAGGCGGAACATATTGAAAACGGCTTCGTGTCCGGCTTTACCGCCGCAACCGTCACCATTGATGGCACTACCCACACCCTGGCAGATTCCGTGAACCTGATCTCTATCGACAAGGATCACAAGATCAGCAAAGTAAATCTGGGGGATCTGTATATGCACCATGTGGAATTTGTTCTGGATAAGGGCGAAGTCGTTCTGATCCTGTCAGGCAGTGCACCGCAGTTTACCGCATCCGGTGAAGGCAGAGAAATTGTGATCAAGCCCGACTTTGCAGTCAGAAACTTTGACGCAGCTTCTCTGGCTCTGAAAAGTCTGAAGAAGGGCACCGAGTCCGTCGATACTGCCAATGTGCAGATTTCCATCACGGAAGACGGTGATATCCTTCTGGCAGGCGCAGAGGCTTTTGCGGCAGGCGAATACACGGCAGAATTTACTCTGGGCGGTTCCGCCTATACCGTGACTCTGACCGTCACCGAACCGCAGCAGCCCGAATCTCCCGAACAGCCGGAAGAAGACCCTGATCAGCCGGAAAATCCCGATGATTCCGAAAACGACAATGACAGACCCGGCAGACCCGGCCACGGCGGCAATCACTGAGAAAAAGTAATATCAGAAAGAGACAGTATTCCAAATGGGGTACTGTCTTTTTCGCAGGAGATACCATGACGGATTTCCGCACTGTATATACATGAATATTTATCGTGTTTATGCATTGACATACAGCGGAAAATTGGGTATAATAGTAAATAACTAAACCCTTTTCTGATTTAAGGTATACAAAATCCGCAGACGCACCCGCGCAGGGGACTGTATACGGGAAGGCTGGATAACAGATGGCAGATAAAAGCAAAATGAACAGACACGACAGCAGAAAGACCGTTTTTTCTCTGCTGTTTTCCAAAGAATTTTTCCCCGAACTGGATGGCCGTGAATTCCTGCAGAGCAACAGTGAATATACGGATGTACCCTTTGATGTGTACATAGTAACCACCTTTCTCGGAACGCTGAATAACCAGCAGGCCATCGACGCCGAACTGGAAAGCAGTTCCGTAAAATGGAAAGTATCTCGTATGGCAAGAGTGACCAGAGCCATTCTCCGTCTGGCTGTATTTGAACTGCTGTATGCTGAGAATCCCATTCCGCCCAAAGCCGTCATCAACGAAGCGGTGGAGCTTGCAAAGGAGTTTGACGATGACGCCGCTCCTGCTTTTATCAACGGAATCCTGAATAAGGTTGCCAGAGATCACGGGAAACTGGGAGATACGGAAAAAACGGAAGAAACCGTATGAAAAAACTGTTTCTGGGGCTGGATACCAGCAACTATACCACCTCTGCCGCTGTCTGTGACGAAGACGGACGGATTCTGCTGAACCGGAAAAAGCTGCTTCCCGTAAAAGAAGGCGAAAGAGGTCTGCGGCAAAGCGATGCGGTTTTCCATCATGTTCGGGCAATGGAAGAAACGGCAGAAGCCATGCGGGAAATCCGCAGAGAAACGGCAGGCAATATCACGGCAGTCGGCTGTTCTGTTGCCCCCAGAGATGCTGAAGGATCCTATATGCCCTGTTTTCTGGTAGGAAGCGGGGTAGGGAGGATGGCTTCCGCTGTGCTGGATGTGCCTCTGTACAGTTTTTCCCATCAGGCAGGTCACATGATGGCGGCGGCATATTCAGCCTGCGAAAAGCATGGACTTGTTCTTTCCGAATGGATAAACAAGCCTTTTCTGGCATTCCACATCTCCGGCGGTACCACGGACATCATCCACACCACACCGGATGCAGAAAAAATACTGCAGGCAGAACGGATCGGCGGTACACTGGACATCAACGCCGGACAGCTGATCGACCGACTCGGCGTAAAAATGGGTCTGCCATTCCCCTGCGGTGCGGCAATGGATACGATGGCGGTTGCACATAAAGAAAAGGTACCGAAAGCACCGGTCACTGTAAAAGAGTTGTCCTGCAATCTGTCGGGACTGGAGAATAAAGCACTGCAGTTGCTGGAAGAGACGGATAATAACAAGCCTGTAGTCAGTAAATATGTGCTTCATGCAGTTGCCATGACCCTTCTGAAGCTGACGGAGAATCTGGAAAAAGCATACCCGGATCTGCCGATTCTGTATGCAGGCGGTGTCATGAGCTCCCGGTATGTCCGACCGTATCTGGAACCTCACGGAATGTTTGCAGATGCCGTATATGCATCCGACAATGCCGCCGGTACCGCGCTGCTGACCGCTGAATCCTGGAGGAGAGGGGCAGAACATGGATAATCAGAAATTCCCCGGTTCTCTCACCGTAACACAGCTCAACGAGTACATCAAGCATATTATAGATCACGATATCCGCCTTTCCGATGTGTATGTGAAAGGGGAGATCTCCAATTTCAAGAATCATTACAGTACAGGGCACTATTATTTCACCCTGAAAGATGAAGGCGGCATGGTTCGCGCCATCATGTTCCGTTCCGCTGCCGGAAAAATCCCCTTTGTGCCGGAGGATGGCATGAAGGTCATTGCTCACGGCAGAGTATCCGCTTTCGTACGGGACGGACAGTATCAGCTGTACTGCGATTCCATGGAACCGGATGGCATAGGTGCACTGTATATCGCTTTTGAGCAGCTGAAGCGGAAGCTGGAAGCGGAGGGGCTTTTTGATCCTGCAAGAAAACGTCCTCTGCCGAAAATTCCCTCACGGGTAGGTATTATCACCTCCGCTACAGGAGCTGCCATCCGGGATATGATCAATGTGTGCGGCAGACGGTTTCCTTATGCAAAGCTGGTCCTGTTTCCCTCACTGGTGCAGGGACCGGATGCACCGCCGCAGCTGATTGCCGGACTCCGGTATTTCAATGAGACCCGTTCTGCCGATGTCATTATTATCGGACGGGGCGGCGGTTCCATCGAAGACCTGTGGGCTTTCAATAACGAAGAACTGGCAAGGGAAGTGGCGGCTTCACAGATCCCTGTGATCTCCGCAGTAGGACACGAAACCGATTTTACGATATGTGATTTCGTAGCAGACCGCCGTGCACCGACCCCCTCAGCTGCCGCAGAACTGGCTGTACCTGATACAGGTGAACTGAAACGGAAAATACAGAATATAGTCACCAGAGAAGCGGGCGTACTGCAGCAGATTGCCGCCAGACACCGGGAAAAACTGCTGCTTCTGTCGGGCAGCCGTGTACTGCAGGATCCTATGGCAATGATCGATGATAAAAAGATGCAGAATGCCATGCTGTCGGAACGTCTGATCCGCGCAGAAGAAAGGATCCGGATGCAAAGCCGTGCCGCCCTGCAGGCGGAAGCAGGTAAGCTGTCTGCCCTGAACCCTCTGGCGGTGTTGTCAAGAGGATTCAGTGCGGTATACCGGGAGGACGGTGTACTTGTGAAATCAGCGGAAAACGTAAAGCCAGGCGACAGCATTACCATCCGTACGGAAGACGGGGAACTGGATGCTTCCGTGACTGCGGTTCGGCTGAAACAATAAAGGAAAACACTATGGAACAGAATAAAACCGAAAATATGACATTTGAAGCTGCCATGGCACGGCTGGAAGAAATTGTCCGGGCACTGGAAAGCGGCAATACACCGCTGGATACCTCTCTCGCTCTGTTTGAAGAAGGGGTAGCTCTGGTGAAATTCTGCAACAGCCGTCTGGATCATGCCGAACAGCGTGTAAAGATCCTGACTGTGGGAGAGAACGGAACCCTCGTGGAAACAGATATGACCTGAGGAGAGTATATATGGAATACACCGAAATTTCTATAGAAGAAAAGCTGAGAGAAGCCGCAGAGAAAACAGAAACTGCGCTGGAGAAGTATTTCAAAGACGGCTGGGGCGGCGATACCGTTCTGGCGGAAGCCATGCAGTATTCACTTCTGGGCGGCGGCAAGCGGATCCGTGCTTTTCTGGTGATGGAATTCTGTAAACTGTTCGGCGGAACGGAAAAAGCCGCCATGCCTTACGCCTGTGCCCTGGAAATGGTACACGCCTATTCTCTGATTCACGATGATCTGCCCTGTATGGACGATGATGACCTGCGCCGCGGCAAGCCCTCCTGTCACAAACAGTTTGACGAAGCGGTTGCCCTGCTGGCGGGGGATACTCTCCTGACCATGGCTTTTGAAGTGGCGGCTTCCAATTCTGCGGTGTCTCCGAAATCTGCGCAGTTGGCTGTAAAAACGCTGGCAAGAGAGGCAGGAGCATTGGGTATGGCAGGCGGGCAGACGCTGGATCTTGCCAATACAGTAGCAGGCTACAAGGCACTGCGGAAGATTCACATGATGAAAACCAGTGCGCTGATCAAAGCAGCCTGTACCCTCGGCTATTACGCCGCCTGTGATAAACCTCTGCAGTCCGATCTTGATAATATCCGCCTGTATGCGGAAGCCATTGGTCTTGCTTTCCAGATTCACGACGATATTCTGGACGTTAAGAGCGATACGGCAACTCTCGGCAAACGGGTCGGCAGTGATGCCAAAAATCAGAAGAAAACCGTTCTGGCATTCCTCTCCATGGCGGAAGCGGAAGAAGAAGAAGCGCTTCTGACTCTGCTGGCTGTGGAAGCCGTGTCGGAATACAGAAACAGCGATACTCTGTGTAAGCTGGCCATCTGGCTCCTCTCCCGGAAAAAATGAGACTGGACGCATATTTAGCCGCAAAAGGAAGCGCCAGAAGCCGTACCCATGCAGCTTCTCTTATCAAAGAAGGTTTTATAACTGTAAACGGAAATACAGCCCTCAAGCCCGCTCTGGAAGTAGGAGAGTCCGATTCGGTAGAGATCCTGCAGCCGGAAGTAGCGTATGTGAGTCGTGGGGGGCTGAAGCTCCACGGTGCCATGGATGCCCTGCATCTGGAGGCTGTCGGTCTGCAGTGTGCGGATATCGGTGCCTCCACAGGAGGATTTACGGACTGTCTGCTGAAAAGAGGTGCCGCTCATGTGGTAGCCGTGGATACAGGAAGCGGACAGCTTGCCTCTTCACTGGCGGATGATCCCAGAGTGACCAATCTGGAAAACTGCAATGCCCGGTATATGACCGCAGAAACGGTGGGCGGACTGACAGATCTGGTGGTTGCGGATGTTTCTTTCATTTCGCAAACGCTTCTGATCCCCGCCGTAGCGAAGATTGTAAAACCTGCCGGACAGTATATCTGTCTTGTGAAGCCTCAGTTTGAATGCGGCAGAGAAGCACTGAACAAAAACGGCATTGTCAAAGATAAAAAACATCATCTGGCGGCACTGCGGAAAGTACATACGGCTCTGGTGGAGAACGGATTTGTTCCCACCGATGTTCTCCGTTCCTCCATCACCGGCGGGGACGGAAATATGGAATTTCTTATTCGATCATTCCGCAGCAGCGATGAATTTGCAGCCACAGCAATCGTATCCGATGCAGCTATGCGGGAGGTTGTAAATGACAAAGATGCATAAGATCCTGCTCCTCCCAAATCCTACAAAGAATATTCCCTGGGAACAGATCAGCCGGATCATCGGACATTGGGAAGCCGCCGGTTCCACTCTGTATACCCTCCCTGAATTCACGGAGTATCTGCATCACAGAGTTCCCGCCGCAGAAATTGATGAGGAGGGCTGGGATGCCGCCTGTGTGCTGGGTGGAGATGGCTCCATCATTGAAGCTGCTCATCGCCTGTGCGGAAGACAGATTCCTCTGGTGGGAATCAATTTCGGACACCTCGGTTATCTGACGGAAATGGAAGCAGGAGAGCTTGAGTGGATCGATAAGATCGTATCCGGGGACTATACGCTGGATCACCGTATGATGCTGAAAACAGATATTCTGACGCCGACTGGCGAATGCAGAATGCAGTTTTCGGCATTGAATGATGTGGTGTTGTCCAATGGACCTGTGGCAAGACTGCTCTCATTTGATATCACTTGCAATGGTGTGCTGATGCAGAGCTGTCGTGCTGACGGCATCATAGCCGCGACCCCTACGGGCTCCACAGCCTATTCCATGTCTGCCGGAGGACCGATCCTGGATCCGGAACTGGCGTGTATCTGTCTGACACCTATATGTCCCCATACCCTGAACAGCCGTCCGGTGATCGTGCAAAGCAGTGCACAGATCTGCTTCACGCGAATCACGCCCAGAGACACCTCCGTGTACCTCACCTGCGACGGAAGAGAAGCAGTGGAACTGTCTCCCGGTGAAACGGTTCGTATTACACGCTCGGCATGGTCAACAGATCTGATCCGGGTACGGGATGACGGTTTTCTCACCGCACTGCGCCGGAAAATGTCAGATCAATCCTACTGAAAAAATATTTTGATATATTCATGCGTTATCCATGGAAAGGACAGGATATGAAGATCAAAAGACATAATAAAATACTGGAAATCATAGAGAGCTATACCATTGAAACCCAGGAAGAACTGATAGAAAAACTGCGTCTGTCCGGTTTTGATGTAACCCAAGCTACGGTTTCCAGAGACATACGGGAACTGAAGCTGCTCAAACAGATGTCGGATATGGGAACGTATAAGTATGTCGTACCCAAGAATACCAACAGCGACAATCAGCATGTGTATACCCGTGCCATAGCCGGTTCCATCAAATCTGTGGATTCTTCCTATAACGACATTGTGATCAAAACCTATCCCGGTATGGCACAGGCTGTCGCAGCAGGGGTCGATTCCCTTCATGAGAATGACATTCTGGGCTGTGTTGCCGGTGATGACTGTATCATTATTGTGACCCGGGATACGGAATCCGCCGTGGATATTGCTTCCCGGATCCGTAAGCTGATAAATTCCTGAACGGTTCCGATGTTCCGGAGAGGAGGGAACCTATGATCAGAAATCTTTCCATCACCAATATTGCCGTGGCAAAAGCACTGGATCTGGAACCGGATACGGGATTTACCGTCCTGACCGGGGAAACCGGTGCTGGAAAATCCATTATCATCGACTGTCTCGGACTGCTGTGCGGTGCCAAAGGCGGAAAGGACATGATCCGTACCGGTGAAACCAAAGCGGTGGTCAGCGGTATATTCGATTCCTTTTCTCCGGAGGCTGCAGAAGCACTGGCGGAGCTGGGCATCACACCAGACGAAAACGGGGAACTGGAGATCCAGAGAATCCTGTCTGCTGACGGAAAATCCGGTGCAAGGATCAACAGACGCCCCTGTCCATTGTCCCTGCTGAAAGAAGTGGGACCGTGGCTGATGCAGATCCAGACCCAGGATGAACGTACACAGCTGGCCAACAAAGCCGGATATGTTGACATTCTGGATACGTATGCCCAAAACGAGCCGGTTCGGGCTGCTTATAAAGCCGAATACGACAAACTCAGTGCAAAGCGGCAGGAGATCTCCGACTTGAGAGAAGCTATGCGGGAAAGAACCATGATGCTGGATATCCTGAAATATCAGCTGCAGGAGATTGACAGTGCACGACTTACATCGGATGACGAAGAAGAACGGCTTCTGAAGCTCCGTGCCAAATGCAAGAATGCAGAACGGGTACGTAAGTATTCCGCACTGGTATATCGTGCACTGGAGCAGAATGAAAAAGGTATGTCCGCCGCAGATCTGCTGGAACGGGCAGAAGCCGCCCTGGAGCAGCTTTCCGATGTGCTGGACGATGCGGCAGAAATGGCAAAGCAACTGGAGAATTACCGGTATGAGATTATTGATATCGCCGATCGGGTACACAGTATTCTGGATGACGAAGAACTGGACAAT
>JAFZET010000257.1 GCA_017560565.1 Clostridia bacterium
CTCCGGAGACCAAGCCTGAGACAAGACCTCCGGAAACCAAGCCTGAAACAACGCCTCCAGCACCGGAGACCAAGCCTGAAACAACGCCTCCGGCACCGGAGACCAAGCCTGAAACAACGCCTCCGGCACCGGAGACCAAGCCTGAAACAACGCCTCCGGCACCGGAAACCGAGCCTGAAACAATGCCTCCGGCACCGGAAACTGAGCCTGAAACAACGCCTCCGGCACCGGAAACCGAGCCTGAGACAACACCTCCGGCACCGGAAACTGAGCCTGAGACAACACCTCCGGCGCCGGAAACTGAACCGGAAACCGAACCGGAAACCGTCGAAACCGAACCTGAGACAGAGACGGAAACCGAGCCTGAGACTGTACCGGAAACGGAGCCTGAGACAGAGACGGAAACCGAAGAAGAAACCAAAAAAGAAACCACGGGCAGCCGTCTGCCCATACGGTATTGAGGGAGGGGGCAAATCTGTATGGAAAAGAATAAGTATTTGTCCATCTTCAAAGAGGGCGTGCTGACCAACAACCCCACGTTTGTGCAGCTTCTGGGGATGTGTCCTACACTGGCCACCACCACTTCCATTTCCAATGCTATCGGTATGGGTGCTGCCGTTATCGTGGTATTGATGTGTTCCAACCTGTTCATTTCCCTGGTGCGAAAGCTGATTCCCAAGGAAGTGCGTATTGCTTCCTATATTGTAATCATTTCCGGCTTCGTAACGGCGGTGGAACTGCTGATCAAGGCATTCTTTCCGGCTATCGATGCGGCACTGGGGCTGTTTATCCCGCTGATCGTAGTAAACTGTATTATCCTGGCACGGGCGGAGGCTTTTGCTTCCAAGAATGCGCCTCTGCCTTCTGTGATTGACGGTCTGGCAACCGGCATCGGCTTTACCGGGGCTTTAACCTGTATCGCCGCCGTCCGTGAACTGCTGGGTACCGGGATGCTCTTTGCCTCCAGTGACGGTACCGGCGGGATCCGGATCTTCGGGGAATGGTTCACACCCATAACCGTTTTCCTGCTGCCTGCCGGTGCGTTTCTGACCCTTGGATTCCTGATCGCTCTGGTGCAGAAGATCACGGCTACCAGCATTGAAAGAAAACGAATCCACGAACTGGAGCTGGACGCTCTGGATGCCGGTTATCACAAGACCCTGATGCGGGATCCCGAAACCGGTAAGGTGGTAAAGAAAGCGGATATTCTGACAGTGGGCATGGATCCGGCAGACCCCAGAGAAGAAAACAAGAAGGACGATGCCGAATTCCTGGATGGGGAAAACAAGGATACGAAAGGAGAAAATGCATGAGTGAGATTTTCATGATTATGTTTGCTGCCATTCTGACAGAAAACTTTATTTTCTCCAAGTTCTACGGAATCTGTCCCTTCCTGGGCGTTTCCGACAAGCCTTCCACCGCACTGGGTATGGGCATGGCGGTAACCTTCGTTATGACCATTTCCTCTGCGGCAACCTGGGCGGTGTATTATCTGATCCTGGAACCGCTGCAGCTGGAATATCTCAAGACCATTGCCTTTATTCTGGTTATCGCCACGCTGGTACAGTTCATTGAAATGTTCCTGCGGAAATTTATCCCGGCGCTGTACAGTGCCCTTGGGATCTATCTGCCCCTGATCACCACCAACTGTGCGGTACTGGGCTCTGCACTGGTGAACATCCAGGAGGGATACAATCTGCTGGAAAGCGTTGTGTTCGGCTTTTCTGCGGCACTGGGGTTCACCATGGCGATCGTCGTGTTTGCGGGGGTCAGAGAGCGGATGGTGTTTGCCAATCCTCCCAAGTCCTTTCAGGGATACCCGATTCTGCTGATTGCGGCCAGTCTGGTGGCGATGGCATTTTCCGGGTTTGCAGGAATGAATTTTGCACGGTAAACGGTCTGTCTGCGGTCTGCTCCGGCGGATCGGAGAAACCGAATGAATTGTGCCGCATTGCGGCGGAATGGAGAACGAAATGAAAACTATCCTTTTGCCGGTGCTGATTTTCCTGGTACTCGGTGCGGCCATGGGGATCCTGCTGGCGGCGGCTTCCCGTATCTTCGCAGTGAAAAAGGACGAGCGGGCGGAAGAAATTCTGGAATGCCTGCCCGGTGCCAACTGCGGGGGATGCGGTTATACCGGATGTGCTGCGTATGCCAAGGCTGTCTCCGAAGGGAGCGCACCGCCCAATGCCTGTACGGTAGGCGGCACGGAAGCGGCTAAAAAGATCGGTGCCATCATGAGTGTGGAAGTAGGCGATATAGAAAAGATGCGGGCGCAGGTAATGTGCTCCGGTACTTCCGAATTTGCCAAGAAAAAGTACATATACGAAGGTGTGCCGGACTGTGTGGCGGCTTCCAAAATCGGCGGCAGTGACAAGATCTGCCCCAATGGCTGTATCGGTCTGGGTACCTGCGTGGCAGCCTGCCCTGTTCAGGCGATTCAGGTGGAAAAAGGCGTGGCAGCTGTGGACTACAGCAAATGTATCGGCTGCGGTGTCTGCACCCACGTATGTCCCAGAGGCATCATTCAGCTGATCCCCTTCCATGCGAAGCACTGGGTCGGCTGCAAGAGTGAAGACCTGGGGAAAAATGTCCGGAAATACTGTGATGTGGGCTGTATTGCCTGCAAACTGTGCGTGAAGAACTGCCCGGAAAACGCCATTGTCATCGAAAACAACCTTGCCGTGATCGATTATGCCAAGTGTACCGGATGTGACAAGTGCGTAAGCAAGTGCCCCAGAAAGATCATCTGGTCCGGGGAACAGCAGGGGAAACTGGGGCTGGTCATTGCCAGAATCCCGGAAGAAGCGCTGACTGTGGAATGATCTGTAAGCATTGCATCCAATCGAAGACTCCCGGTTCTTGTGTGCCGGGAGTTTTCTGTATATATAAGATACAGAAAAGGTATTGACATTGTGTGCCGCCTGTGTTATACTGGGAAAAATTTTGATCTGTAAAAGAACAGCGGCGCGGATAACGGATGAAACCGGTACCGGGCTATGGGACGGGGAGGTTTGTATGCACTTTGTCATAACAGGTCAGACCGGGGTGGGAACCAGTGAGCTGGCATACCGGATGAACGGCATGAGAGAAACAGATACGGAATATACAGCAGTGGTGTTTGACGATGTGACGGGAGAAGAAATTCCTCTGCCGACCTGTGATGGTGTGATCGTGGCGGTGAATCTGCTGGATGGTCCCATGCCGGGAACAAGAGAAGGGATCCGGCGGGCAAAGCTGGGACAGATTCCGGTGGTGGGCATTGCGCTGACCCATCTGGATCAGTTTCTGGCGCAGACGCAGATCCGGCATTCCATCAGGGAACTTGTGGGCTGGGAAACCAGAGGGCTTCTGTCTCAGTATGGTTACACAGATGCCGCCATTCCGCTGGCAGAACTGGGGCTTGTGTCCGGCTGTGAGGACAGTGTGGCTGCTTTCCGGGATGCGGTATTGGCATATATTCGGAAGTAAAGCGAAAACGCAATATCTGATAAACGGCATGGCTCCACGTAGTCATGTCATTTTTTTCTGCCTGTATGTCATCGATGCGGAAAGAGAAGATATTGTGGTTTGCGTTGTGAAAATAAACAAAATACAGTGTCGGAAATTGTTCAGGCATACGAAAGCGTGAAATGGGGAGAACAATTCACACTTGGCACTTGCAATCTGCGGAAAAATCATTTATCATATAGGTACATTGTGGGGGAATATGGTCTGACGGTATATTGGAACCGGACAGGCTCCCGCAAGAACAAGATTGTGAGGTATAAATTTATGGCAATTGGTGCAAATGAAAAGGTAAGAGTCGGTATTATCGGCTGCGGCGGTATCGCCAATGGTAAGCACATGCCCTCTCTGGCAAAGATTCCGCAGGTGGAAATGGTTGCTTTCTGTGACATCGTGATCGAAAGAGCAGAAGCTGCTGCCGCCAAGTACGGTGCACCCGGTGCTGCTGTATATGAAGATTATAAGAAGCTGCTGGAAGACAAGACCATCGATGTGGTTCACGTTCTGACTCCTAACAGAGCACACAGCTTTATCACCGTTGACGCTCTGGACGCAGGCAAGCACGTTATGTGCGAAAAGCCCATGGCCATCAACTCCGCAGAAGCCAAGAAGATGCTGGACGCTGCCAAGAGAAACGGCAAGAAGCTGACTATCGGTTACCAG
>JAFZET010000258.1 GCA_017560565.1 Clostridia bacterium
AAACGAAGTACCGGCTGAGAATACTGCTGCAAAACTGGACGAGATCCGTGTAAACTGCGAGCGGGTTGCTACGACACCGCATCTGCTTTGCATGAACGGATGTGACCATCAGCCTGCTCAGATCGATATCGGGCAGATTCTGGAAAAAGCCGGCGAAACTTATCCGCATACTCTGGTGCATTCCAATTTCCGGGATTATTTTGATGCTATCAAACCGTATAAAGATCGTTTCGGTATTTTTGTAGGGGAACTGGACGGAGAATATTCCAACGGCTGGAGTACTCTTGCCAACACCGCCTCTGCGAGAATCTATCTGAAACAGTGGAACGCTCAGTGTGAAAATCTGCTGGAAAAGAAAGCAGAACCGATGGCGGCGGCTGCACGTCTGTATGCCGGCAGAGAAACCGACCGTGATTATTTCCATTTTGCATGGAAACAGCTGCTCCAGAACCATCCTCACGACTCCATCTGCGGCTGCTCAGTGGATGATGTACACACCGAAATGGTTACCCGCTTCAAGAAAGTGCACGCCGCCGGGGAACAGCTTCTGAAGAGCTATACCGAGACTGTTGCGGCTTCTCTCCACACAGCAGATCTGGAGGGACTGAAAACAATTACCGTATGGAATCCGCTGGCAAGAATGAACAGCGAATGGACGGAAGCGATTGTAGATTTCCCGAAAGATACAGATCTGACTGCAGATATGCTTGCTGTATACGATGGTTCTGTTCGTCT
Organism: Clostridia bacterium; assembly: GCA_017560565.1. Lineage (GTDB taxonomy): Bacteria > Bacillota > Clostridia > Oscillospirales > CAG-272 > UMGS1696. The sequence goes on from JAFZET010000258.1 coordinate 736, forward strand.
TCCTGCGGTTGTGGAGGATATGGGTGTATGCTTCGATTACATTCTTCCTGAAGATAAGTTCCGTGTACCGTACTTTATCCGTCGGTTCAGAATTTCTTTCCGGGCAGTGGATGTACCTGCTGCAGGGCATAAGACTTTTGTGCTCCGCACCGATGCTGCTGTCGAAGCGGAAACAGATCTGCACTGGAACAGCCGCCGTATGATGAATAAATACCTGACCGTGCAGATTCAAAAAGACGGCAGTGTGAAGGTAACAGACAAACGCAGCAAATCTACCTATGTTACCGGTATTCTGGAAGACACCGGCGATGTGGGTGACGAATATATTTACAGAGAAACTGCAGATCATCTCCGTATTTCTACCGAAGGAAAGACTGCCAAAGTCGAGCTCGTGGAAGCAAATGCTGCTGCAGTCACCTTTAAGGTAACGCATACCATGAGCATTCCGGCGGATGTCGACCGCGCTGCTGGTAACCGGATTGGCGAAACTACGCAGATCGTAGAAATGTACTACACACTGCACAGCGGCGCAGAACGGCTGGATGCAAAAGCTGTGATGCATAACAATGCCAAGAACCATCGTATTACTGTGCTGACCAGAAACGATATCCATACTGATATGCTGCTGGCGGAAGGACAGTTCGATATTGTCAGAAGACCCATCACCCCCTGGGAAGGCTGGACAAATCCCACCAAGCCGGGAAAAATGACCACTTTCTTCGGTCTTGAAGACGGTGGCAGAGGACTTCTGATTGCCGGACGTGGTCTGCAGGAATATGAAGTTCTGCGTGATGGTGCCAATACCATGTCCCTGACACTGCACCGTGGTGTCGATCAGCTTGGTGACTGGGGCGTATTCCCCACACCGGATGCACAGTGTCTGGGTGAACTGACTGTTGAATTCTCTCTGATCCCCTATAAGAGCCGTGCACGTGTACAGGCAGTAGATACTGCGTACAGTTTTGCAGCAGGTTCTCTGTATGCTGTTTCCGGTGATATGCAGAACGGCAGTGTACCGGCAGAAGATTCTCTTATCACTTTGGAGTGCCGTGAATGTGTGCTCAGTGCCGTGAAAACCTGTGAAACCAGAGACAATGTGATCTGCCGGGTATTCCAGCCTTATGAAAAGGATACCAAAATGGTCATCGCAGCCGGGGAGCGGTACAAAGAAGCATGGCTTGTGGATCTGAACGAGGACAGAATTGCCAGAATTCCTCTGCGCAGCGGGAATTTCCATATCCCCGTTGCTGCCAAGAAAATTGTTACCGTAGAGCTTGTCCCTGCCAAATAATCAGTAATGCCCAAAAGGGATACTCCGTAAAAAATACGGGTATCCTTTTTCATTTCGTATTGAAATGTATAATTGAGA
>JAFZET010000259.1 GCA_017560565.1 Clostridia bacterium
CTCTTGTCAGAGGCAGGCTGTGGTAACAATGGATCGCCCGGCGGGAATTTACATATCCAGTAGCACTCATGCCGGAAAAGATGCCCAGCACACAGGAAACGATGACAAAAGCAACCGCAATCCCCCTGAACAGTTCTCCGCCGTACTGGGACAGGGTATAATACAGGTTCTGTTTCTGTAAAACGGTAACAGTACCGATAACACTGGGTACTACCCAGGTCAGCAGCATCACAATGCCGTAGAACACCAGCTGCTGCCAGTTCTGTTTCAGTGTGAACCGCAGATAGACGGCTCTGTTTTTGGGTTTACCCAAGGATCTGACCGGTAAATTCATACCCTCTCTCCTCCATTTCCATAATAAATATTTCTTCCAGCGTCATGGGGATATACTCGCAGAACAGCGGCGCACTTTCCGCAAACCAGGGCTGCAGACTTTCCTCCGTCCCTCTGAGAATCAGTGTGAACAGACTTCCCCGCCGCTCCACAGACAGAGGGCTAAGTTCCCGCAGTTTTTCCGCCATGGCATCGCATTCTTCCTTCCGGTAGGATACCTGTACTTTCACCATATTGGTTCGGATATCATCCAGCTCCCGTTCCAGCAGAAGCTCGCCGGTATGGAGCAGTGCGATATGATCCGCCATGTCTTCCATTTCCCGCAGGTTGTGGGAAGCCACCACACAGCACATTTCCCGTTCCGCCACATCGGTGATGATGAGGTTCTTCACAAGCTGCCGCATAACAGGATCCAGCCCGTCAAAGGTTTCGTCACAGAACAGGTATTTGGGCATACAGGAAAGCCCCAGCAGCATGGACACCTGCTTCTGCATCCCTTTGGAAAAGGTGACGATCCGGCGGCGGGGATTCAGCCCGAACTGTTTGGTCAGTGTTTCATAGCGTTTTTCGGAAAAATCCGGGTATACACTGGCGTAAAAGTCCCGCATATCGTTCATGGTACAGTGGGGCAGGAAATACGGGTCATCGGACAGATATACGATCCGGTTCTTCACGGCAGTATTTTCAAAAACGGGCTCCCCGTCGTACAGAATCTCCCCGGTATCCGGCAGGTAGATTCCCGCCAGAATCCGCAGCAAGGTGGACTTGCCGGAACCGTTGGAACCGATCAGCCCCAGAATACTGCCGTCCTTCACCCCTATGGACACTTCGTGAAGACTGCGTATATCGTCAAAAAATTTGGTAATGTTTTCCGCACGGATCATCAGCGGATCCCTCCTTCCATAGTATCAGCGGATTCCGGTTCATTGGCTGCCGGTCGGTTGGACACCGCACCCGCATTGTTCTCCCAGGCGGTTTTCGCAAGCGCAAGAAATTCTTCCCCCGTGATCCCGGTAGAGGCGGCTTCTCTGGCAAGTGTCTGCAGAGCATTGCCGGTACGGATAAGCTGTTCCTTCCGCAGCTCCCCGGTTTCTGCCAGCACCACGCTTCCTCTGCCCGGGAGGGTCAGGATCACCCCCTGCCGTTCCAGTTCGTTGTATGCTTTCTGTATGGTATTGGGATTGATGGACAGTTCTTTTGCCAGTGCTCGCACCGACGGGAGCTTTTCGCCGGGTTTTATTTCTCCGGACAGAATCAGCTTACGGATGTTATCAATGAGCTGTTCATACAGCTGTTTCCGGTCCCGCAGGTCCACGGTGATGTACTGCATATCCACAACCTCCTTTCTGTATCCTCTGTATCTACTGTACTATTTGTATTAGTACAGTTAGATTATACACAGTACAGTCCGGTTTGTCAATAGGGAATTACAGATTTTTTCCGATGAATCTTGATTTTGGAAAAATTTCTGTTATACTATAGAAAAACAAATGACGGAGTGAATCTATGTATCCCAACTACAGAAGATTTCTGGAAGCCCTTGCCGGTGAGCCGGGAGATCCGGTTCTGTTTGAGCCTTTTGTGCCGGTTTATCTGACGGAACAGCTGATATGGCGCCGGGGGGAACACCTCTGGGACACGATCCCTGTGTATCTGGATACCCTGCTCTCTCTGCGGGAGCGCACTTATGCCGATGTGGTGATCGCTGATATGCGCCGGTTCGGAGATGCCCTTGCCCCGGAGATGGCGGCGGAAATGGCAAAGCAGGCTTCCGAAGAATACAAGTTTGTGGCACTATGTGACAGTCCTGCGCAATATGAATCAGCCGCCGGTTCTGACGGTGTCTGTGC
>JAFZET010000260.1 GCA_017560565.1 Clostridia bacterium
AATGTGGCTTCATCCCCGGAAGCAGTAGTCGATTGTAACAAGTTATTTATCTATGCTGGGTATGGAATAATAGTGGAAACGAATTGTAAAGCGACGGGGAATTACATCGTTGCTGCGGACGGCGGTCTGATTGCGATCCGTGTATTCGGCGGTAGAAAAAACTTCATTGCTGCGCAGAATATGTCAAACGGTACGTTTAGCATTGCCTCAAGCGATAATTGTTACAAAGATAACAACATAACGATTGAAAGCACGGCATTTGTGGATGCGGCTTATGCGCTGACGAACATCGAAACGGACGGATTTGCGAAGGCTCTGACCAACGATGATTTCGGATTCACGCTGACTGCGGCGAGCGGGTACGGTCTGCCGGACAGCATCACGGTAACGATGGGCGGAACTGCGCTGACATCCGGAGCGGGGTACGCATACGACAAGGCAACCGGAAAGGTTACGGTGTACCGTGTCAGCGGTGCGCTGGAAATCACAGCGGTGGCGGTATGATTGGATTTATCATAGGCATGATACTCGGCGGATGTGTCGGCGTGTTTGTGATGTGTATGATTGTTGGTGGGAAAGGAGGTGGGGACTGTGACCATTGACACGGGTATTATATCTGTTGTGCTGGCACTGGCTACGTTCCTTTTGGGCAGGCTGACAAACGCCAAAAACAGCGGCATTGTGGACGGCGAGATGAAGTCGGACATCAAGCACATCAAGGACACCCAGGCGGAGCTGAAGGAAGACATCCGGCTGTACGGGGAAAACTATACCGAAGTACGGGCGGAACTGGAACGGATCAAAGGGCGGCTTGCGAAGCTGGAAGAAATCGTGAAGATCTATCATCAGGAGGGTGTATGAAGCTGAATCTGCCGTACAGGAGCGGAACGGTGCGGGTATCGTCCGCTTACGGTACACGGACACTGAACGGGGTGCCGGAGCTGCACAAGGGCGTGGATCTGGTGGGGTCGGACAAGACCATCGTGGCACCCTGCGACGGCTGGATCGGCTTGGCGGGATTCGCCAATGATGCCGCATCCGGCGGAAAAACCCACGAATGGGGAAACTACATACGGATCGAGACGGAAGAGGGGTATAAGATTTATCTTTGCCATCTGGAATCCGTGTCGGTCAGAGAACGGCAGAAGGTAAAGGCAGGCGATGTACTGGGCAGAGAGGGCAGCACGGGCAAGTCCACGGGGAACCACTGTCACTTTGAGATCCGGAAAGACGGAAAGTCCACGGATCCCACGCCCTTTCTCGGGATCGCCAACCGGATCGGCAGTTATCCGGTAACTGTGCAGACAAGTACCGGGAAAAACACGGACTATGCCGGTCTGGTGTGCGAAAAAGCCGGGCTGGAAGCGCAGACAAAGGCGTATCTGGACAAGTACAAATATGCATCGGATCTGTGGCGGAAGCTGTGGGAGGCGATGCAGTAATGCGGTGGATGAAGAAGCTGCTGCTGTCGATCTACCTGTACATGGGGATCTTCTTCGGGATCTGCCTGATCCTGTGGATCGTCACCGGTGAGGAACCGTCCGCTCTGATCATGGGCATTTCGGCGGCTGTGGGTGTGGAATCCGTAGCCGCCGGGGTGATCCGGATCTACGAAAACAAAGAGACATACAAACATGAAAAGGAGATGCAAAATGGAAAACAAGACCAACTGGAAAGCGAAGCTGACCAGCCGTAAGCTGTGGACTGCTGTTGTGGGGATCATCGCAGGTCTGGCGGCGGCATTCGGTCTGCCGGAGAACGAGATCGCACAGATTGCGGGGATCGTGACATCGGCACTGTCGATTGGGGCATATATCATGGGAGAATCCCGTGTGGATGCCGCCGCTTATGGCAGAAGCATGAGTGAAGGGATGCAGAAAACGGAGTAAAACAAAAAACTTCCCAGACAAGCTGAGAAGTTTTCAAGCAGATGACGGGATATCGAGTGGGTTCGATTCCCTCCAGAAAAGAAAAATCCTCTCACAAGTGAGAAGATTATTTCAAGCAGATGACGGGATATCGAGTGGGTTCGATTCCCTCCAGAAAAGAAAAATCCTCTCACAAGTGAGAAGATTATTTCAAGCAGATGACGGGAATCGAACCCGCATATTCAGCTTGGGAAGCTGATGTTCTACCACTGAACTACATCTGCAAAGTATGAAGTGCGGGTAACAGGGGTCGAACCTGCACGGTTGCCCGCAGGATCCTAAATCCTGTGCGTCTGCCAATTCCGCCATACCCGCATTGTGTACCCACAAGAGATATGATACCATAAACCCGGCTTTTTGTCAAGTAGTTTTCGGGAGATATTTCTATGAAAATAACAGACCATATCCTTTACAATACTTTTACGGCGTGTTATAATTATGTAAAATATAGTAAAATGGAGGGTATATGAAGAAGGGGACGATATGGCTGAAGCTGTTCTGTATGGCGGGTGTTCTGCTGTGTCTGACAGGCTGTGGGAAGGATCGGTATGCGCTGAAAACGGAAGTATCTCAAGTGTATAAAGCCACAGTCATTGAAATACCCGATGCAGACTACGGTATCACGCTGGATGAGGGCGCAGTCTGGAACGGGGAACGGTTTGTTGTGACTGCATACAAGCATGACAGGGAGATGGGCGGGTTCTGGCTGGACTTTCACAAGACCTACTCTTTTCTCCCGGACGGTACGGGAATCTTAGAAGAAGTGCCTGTGCCGGCGGCAGAACCCGTACAGGAGAACAGCTTTCCTGCCGATGTGCGAACACTGGAAAACGAAGAAACCCTGTTCACGGAGGTGGTGACAGCCGGGGAGAAGATCGCTCTGTATGTCTCTGTCCGGAATGAACAGGGAGAACCTGTCTTTTCCGTGGATCTGGCGGGGGCATTCCGGTTTGATTATAACCGTGTCCGAGAAGGCTCAGACTATTTTGAACTGCTGGGAGCAGTGGCTTCGGAGGGACGGTATCTGGTGCTGACCACAGAAGGACTATGTGCTTTTGACCCGTCCGGTACACTGCTCTGGATGAACGATACCCAGAGGAATCCCACTGCCATTGCCGCAACCGATGCCGGGATTCTGTATCTCTACGGCAGCACGCCCAGCCAGAGCCTCCGGTTTGTGGATCCTGCCACGGGAGAGCTGGGGGAAAATCTGGAACTGCCGGAGGAAGCGGCGGGTGCAGAGGGGGATAGCAGCGAATTCTACATGGGCGCCGGACACGATCTGTATGCCAAAAACAGTCTTGCCCTGTGGGGGATCGATCTGGTTATCGGCGAAGATGGAACGGTTGCCTGTGAGACAGTAAAAGTGATCGACTGGATCAGCTCTGATCTTGTGGCGGCAGAACTTGACGATTTCTGCATACCGGATGAGCGCACCATGACTGCCGTATGGCATGATATGCTGGATTTTGATGCCGACAATCAGCTTCTGCTGCTGACGTATGTGCCGCCGGAGGAAGTGGTGCAGAAGGAGATCATCACCCTTGCCAAGCTGACTTACGACTGGTCCGTGCAGCGGGCGATCACTGACTTCAACCGGAACAGCGATACCCACAGAATTGTGGTGACGGACTACACCATTTACGAGGATGACGTAAAGTGGACGCTGTTCGATGCGGAAATGGCGGCGGGAAATGTGCCGGACATTCTGCTGTATGCTGAGGATGGTGCCAACAAAACCGATGGGTATATCCGTGCAGGGGTACTTACAGACCTGACGCCGTATATCACGGAGCATTTTGAGAACGAACTGCTGGGGCACGTGACAAAGCCCTATCAGGAGACCGATGGCAGACAGTTTATATTTCCCACCAGCCCCACAGCCTCCCCGTATATGGGGCTTGCCGGATTCTTTGACGGTCCCATCACGGCGGAGGAAGCACTTGAACTTGCCGTTAATCCCCCGGAAGGGTACTGTCTCCTTCCCAGCCAGCGGGACGAATTCTGGTATATTCTGCAGGGGATTTACGGGGATCTGACAGACACGGATCAAGGCACCTGCGATTTTGATTCGGGACGGTTCGAGGAGATCTACCGGCAGGTTGCGGACTGGGAATCCACGGAAAAACGGGAGGAGACGCCCCTTCTGCGCAGTAAAAGCATCAGCAGTGTCGGCAGTTGGGTACAGAACCGGATGGAAGGAAAATATACCGTACCCGTAGGGTATCCCAATGATGCGGGAGATCTTTATATTGAAGGCAGTTTTGGTGCCTGTCTGGCAGTCACGGAAAAAAGTCAGCATACATTACAGTGCATAGAATTCATAGAACGGTATACCTGCAGCAAAAGCGAGTATTCCGGTACATTCTATTATGCTGAGGATGTTTACAGAAATCTGAAGCAGTACGAAGGGATCACCGTCTACCTGACGCCGGAAGGGCCGAAGAATGTCCCCGACTGGTGGTTTGACGAAACCTCTGAAATGTATGATCCGTCACGGCTTACGGGCATCACCGGAGAAAGCTACAAGATCACCCGGGCGGATGCGGATGAATTCATTGCCTTTCTGAACAGCATAGATGCCACGCTGCAGCAAAGTACAGAGCTGTATGATATCTACCGGGCGGAGGTAATGAATCCCGATAACCGTCCGGCAGAAGAAGTAGCCGATGCCATTCAGTCCAGAGCATCCATTTATCTGGCGGAAAATTCATAAAATCACAAGACAGGCTCATCCGGAGGGAAATCCCGGCGGACAGCCTGTCTTTTCTTCATTTTTTTACAGCGATGCCAGCGCATCCGTAAATTTTTTCTTGAACAGTACCGGATCAATGGTTTTCACCACCACGGCATTGTCCGGCGGAATCTCGCAGGAAACTGACATGGGTACCGTCCGGTCGTAGAAGATCACCTGACCATAGGACGGCTCCTCTTTCGTACAGCAGTATGCCCATACCGATACGGTTTTCTTTACCATCTCCGGCCACAGGGCGCATCCCATGGCAACGGCGTCCGGCAGATCCGCAAAGGTGCCGTGTCCGCTGTTTTCGTTGAAGGCAACCACGGCAGATGTGGCTTTTTCCATGAACTGCATGACGGGATTGCCCGCTGCCAGTACATCCAGATCCCCGCGGGTCAGTGCCGCTTCTCCCAGACACAGATCAAAACCGATGATGGTCAGGGGAATGCCGGCGCTCAGCAGGATCTGATATGCCTCTGCATCCACGTATACGTTGAATTCCGCCACCGGGGTGCAGTTGCCGGGACCGAAGCCGCCTGTACCCATGGACCATATATGCTTTACGTGTGCCATGGTTTCTCTGTCCTGCAGGATCGCCAGTGCCAGATTGGTGGCAGGTCCCAGGGCTATGATCTCAATTTCATCCGGATATGTCCGCACCAGCTCCAGCAGTTTTGTGACCCCGTGGGTCTGTTCCGGACGTCTCGTGGGATGCACCAGATCCCGGTCGCCCAGCCCGTCTTTACCGTGTACGCCGTCAGCCGTGACCAGCGGACGGTACAGCGGTGCGGCGGCTCCCGGATACACGGGAATACTCCGTCCGGCGGTTTCGATGGTCATCAGGGCATTGCGGGTACCTTTTTCCAGGGGGATGTTTCCGGCAACGGTGGTGACGGCCAGAATTTCGGTGTCCGGCTGTGCCAGCGCAATGAGCAGGGCGGCGGCGTCATCCGTGGCGGTATCGGTGTCGATGATGATTTTTCGCATATATACCTCCCTTGGGGGATCTGATCGGAATGATACCATTATAGCATCCCCGTGGGGGAATGTCCAATGGATATTGTGAATTTTTTCGGCGGGGAACGAAAACGGTTTTGTATGCAAAAATACCCCTTGACAAAAAACGACTGAAGTGCTATACTATTTTCACATGCCATGACCGGAAACAAGTATGTTCTTCAGTCTCTGTAAAGAGAAACGGCGGTTGGTGCAAGCCGGAGGGAGAGGGAGAACAGAATACATTCCGTGAGCAGCGCACCGAAATGGTTTTCCGCAGTAGGCTGCGACGGGATTTCCCGTTACAGAAAAAGGGCTATACAGATTTTCTGCGTGCCCGCTGAGGTCTTTTCCCGTAAGAGAGAAGACAAAATGAGGTGGTACCACGGATTTTTCCGTCCTCTGTATTTCTTATGGATATGCAGGGGGCGTTTTTGTTTTCCTCCTGTAGAAAGGATATGCAATGGTTATTACCGAACTGCTTGAAAAGAATGCGAAACTGTATCCCGGTGAAGTGGCGCTGGTGGAAGTGAATCCCGCCTCCGAGCCGGATCCCAGCCTGACTTGGCGTGAGTTTTCTCTGATCGAATCCGCAGCCGGCGGCAAGTACCGCAGAGAAATGACCTGGAAGGAATTTGATATTAAGGCCAACCGGTTTGCCAACCTGCTGCTGACCCGGAACATCAAAAAAGGTGATAAGGTTGCCATTCTGCTGATGAACTGTCTGGAATGGCTGCCCATTTACTTCGGCGTGCTGAAGACCGGTGCGCTGGCGGTACCCATGAACTACCGTTACACCGGGGAAGAAATCCGGTACTGCGCCGATCTGGCGGAAGCGGATGTGCTGGTATTCGGCGAAGAATTCATCGACCGGGTGGAATCTGTATATGAAAAGCTGCCGAAGATCAAGAATTTCTTCTATGTAGGCGAAAATACCCCTGCCTTTGCGGACAGCTATGACCGTCTGGTGGACTACTGCTCCTCTATTGCTCCTGCTGTGAATCTGGAAGAAGAGGACGATGCCGCTATCTATTTCTCCTCCGGCACCACCGGCTTCCCCAAGGCAATTCTGCACACCCATACTTCTCTGATCAACTCCTGCCGTACCGAACAGAACCACCACAGCCAGAGCAGAGACGACGTCTTCCTCTGCATTCCGCCGCTGTATCATACCGGTGCCAAGATGCACTGGTTCGGTTCTCTGCTGTCCGGTTCCAAGGCAGTGATCCTCCGGGGCGTCCGTCCCGATTGGATCCTCCGTGCGGTTTCCAGCGAACACTGTACCATTGTGTGGCTGCTGGTGCCGTGGGCGCAGGATATTCTGGATGCCATCGACAGAGGGGATATCCATCTGGAAGATTATCATCTGGATCAGTGGCGTCTGATGCACGTAGGTGCACAGCCTGTTCCCCCGTCTCTGATCAAGCGCTGGAAGAAGATGTTCCCGAACCACGATTACGATACCAACTACGGTCTGTCCGAATCCATCGGTCCCGGCTGCGTGCATCTGGGCGTGGAAAATATCCACAAGGTGGGTGCCATCGGTGTGGCAGGACATCTGTGGACGGTGGAGATCGTCAAGCCCGACGGAACGCCCGTGGAAGGGGAAGATGTTGGTGAACTGATCGTCAAGGGTCCCGGTGTCATGAAGTGCTACTACCGGAATCCGGAAGCCACTGCCGAGATTCTGAAGGACGGCTGGCTTTACACAGGGGACATGGCAAAGCGGGACGAAGACGGATTTATCTATCTGGTAGACCGTAAGAAGGACGTTATCATCACCGGCGGTGAAAACCTGTATCCTGTACAGATTGAAGATTTCCTGCGGAAGCACGACAAGATCAAGGACTGTGCGGTTATCGGTCTGCCGGACGATCGTCTGGGCGAAATTGCGGCTGCTATTATCGAAATCAAGCCCGGCATGGAATGCACCGAAGACGAGATCAACACCTTCTGTCAGGAAATGCCCCGGTACAAGAGACCCCGCCGGATCATCTTTGCGGAAGTGCCCAGAAACCCCACAGGCAAGATCGAAAAGCCCAAGCTGCGTGAAATCTACTGCGGCAAGCGGCTGGTAGAGGCACAGACTACCAAATAAAATTAAGAAGTAAGAAATCAGAAGTAAGAAGTATACTGTCTGCGGGCAGGTGTTACTCCCGATCCCTGAGATCTTAAATTTCTGAATCGGGAGAATGACTTATGGAATGTTTTCTGCGGATCCTGCATACCCATGCCAGAAAGTATCGGAAGATGACGCCCTGCGATGCGGTGAAGCTGGCATACCAGAGTGTGTTTGGGGGCGGGCACATGATTGCCGACCGGGATGTGGCACTGGCAAGACTGCGGGCGGAATATGATGCTCTGCCGGAGAAAATGTCGGGAGGGGAGCTGACCGAACCCATCGGCGGCGGTCTTGTCAGACTCCATCTGGCGGCTCTGGATCCCGATGTGCTGCCTCTGGAGGCTGTGAACGCACTGTTCTGCCGTTCAGCGGAAATGGTACAGGGAAGCAGAGAGGTTTTTGAAGCAGTGCTTGCCAGTCTGCAAAGTGCCTGCGGGGAGGGGTACCTGCCTTTTTCCCGGGAAGAGCTGGATGCCTATCTGACAGAATACCGGGATGCCGGGATGCCTGCAGTCAGCCACAGTGATGTGTACAGAGAAGCATACCATCCGGCATACCGGATCATCCGGCAGGAATTTGTACCGTATCTTGCGCCCATCGGTGCCATCTACCGGCTTCTGGCGAAAAAGGGATGTGCGGTCGTTGCCATTGACGGTATGGCGGGCAGCGGGAAAAGTACGCTGGCAGGTCTTCTGTCCGGTCTGACCGGCGGGGAAGTGATCCACATGGACGATTTCTTCCTGCCTCCCGCCAAGCGTACTGCCATGCGTCTGGCCCAGCCCGGCGGCAATGTGGATTATGAACGGTTTGCAGAGGAAGTCTGTCCCGGGCTTCTGTCAGGTGAGGCTTTCTCATACGGCGTGTTCGACTGCTCCGTGATGGAGATTGCCGGTACCCGACTGATCCGGGATACCCCTGTGCGGATCGTGGAGGGTTCCTACGCCATGCATCCCCACTTCGGACAGTACGCCGGTGTGACTCTGTTTCTGCACCTGTCTCCGGAAGAACAGATGCGGCGGATCACCGAAAGAAACGGTGAACGGATGGCGGAGAAATTCAAAAACATCTGGATTCCCATGGAAAACCGGTACTTCCGGGAAATGCATATAGCCGAAAGATGCCGGTTTGTGATCCGGAATGACGGATGATAACAAAGATACAAAAAGAGTGCCCGCGCGCTCTTTTTTGTCGTCCATGCCAAAATCTGACACAATCCGGCCACAGACTATTTTCACACTGCCTATTGAAATTTCACAAATCATACGGTATAATAATAAGGTATAATTCTCCGTATTGTATCCAGAGTGATTCAAGATACGGATGACGGGAGTGAACCCATGTTATCCGCTTTTAAGAATTTTTTTATAACCATGCTGATTGCGGCGGCACTGTTCGGGGTGATTGCGTATTTTGCCACTCAGTTTGTGACCGCAACCGTCAGTGATATCATGGACAATGAAGATGCCGCCCTGGAAAGTATCATGACCCAGGACAAGGATCCCGAAACCGATGTTTCCGGCGAAACCCTGCCGCAGGGACAGGCTCCCGGCGATTCAAGTGCCATTACCGGCAACAGTTTTTCGTTTGTTGTGGTGACCACCGGCTACCGTCCGGAGCTGTTTGACGACTACACGCCTACCGTTGAGACACTGCGCAGTAAGATCGGCTCTTTCCAGACTGCGGCAGATTCCTTCGGGATCCTGTCAAAGAGCTACCGTCAGAAGGATGCCACCGCCATCATACTGATCCGTGTGGACAAGGCCATGCGGCAGGTCACCTATACATACATCACGCCGGAAACCCGTGTGTTTACCTCCACCGGTTACCATACCCTGGGAGATGTGCACAGATACTATGGGTATCAGCGGGTGGGCGACTATGTGACATCTCTGACCGGGATCGCCGTGGATTATACCTTCCTGATGGAGGGTTACAATTTCGATGAATTCCTGGCCAATCTGGGCACGGTGTGGATCAACAATCCCAAGGATATTTACGCCGAGGGGAACATCCATACCACCCGCTCCGAAAATACCCGGGTGTACAAGAACGAAGACGGCAGTCAGATCGTGGATCATTTTGAAAATTCACTGGTTCTGTCCGCCGGTTCCCTGGAATTCAATCAGTATTCCTCCAATATTCTGAATACGCTGAAGGAACGCTCCAGCCCGGACATTGAAGCCAAGGGCATCTATACCGTCAGCGTTGCGCAGTCCTATATGGCAAAGATAACCGCCATGGAACAGGATCAGTTCCGCACCTTCATGGAAGCCATGCTGGTCATGTCCGAAAAGGAAAACGCCACCAAAACCTGGCTGTCCAACGGCACGGTGCGTACCGAACCTGCCACCCCTGTGATGGAATCCAATTTTACGCTGGAGGATGTTGATAAGGTATATGACCTGCTTCACGCAGCCGTATCCTTCTCCACAGAAGTGATTGAGTATCCCGGCAACTACGTGACGGCTACCGAAAACGTGGATGCTTACTATAACCCCGATATGAAAACGGCCATCAAGCGTTTCCTGCCCTACCGCTACCCGGTGGAAGCAAAAAACACCGAAGCCGTACAGTGACGGATCCCCTTTGTAAAACAATAATCACATACAACACATCTCGAAAGGACGAATCAATCATGGCAAGAATGAACAATGCAGACAAGACGATGGATAAGATCGTTGCGCTGTGTAAGAACAGAGGCTTTATCTTCGCCGGAAGTGAAATCTACGGCGGTCTGTCCAACTCCTGGGACTACGGTCCGCTTGGCGTGGAATTCAAGAACAACGTAAAGAAGGCATGGTGGAAGAAGTTCGTGACCGAATGCAAGTACAACGTAGGTCTGGACTCCGCCATCATCATGAACCCCCAGACCTGGGTGGCTTCCGGTCATCTGGGCGGCTTCTCCGACCCTCTGATGGACTGCAAGGTGTGCAAGAGCCGTCACAGAGCCGACAAGCTGATCGAAGAATACGCTTTTGAAAACAAGGAAGACATCAATCCCGCCGGCTGGTCCGATGAAGAAATGTATAACTTCATCAAGGAACGCCACATTGTTTGCCCCGACTGCGGCAGTGCGGACTTCACCAATATCCGTAAGTTCAACCTGATGTTCAAGACCTTCATCGGTGTAACCGAAGATTCCTCCAACACTGTATACCTGCGTCCCGAAACCGCACAGGGTATTTGTGTAAACTTCAAGAACGTAGCCCGTTCCACCAGAAAGAAGATGCCTTTCGGCGTTGGTCAGATCGGTAAGTCCTTCCGTAACGAAATCACCCCCGGCAACTTTGTGTTCCGTACCCGTGAATTCGAACAGATGGAACTGGAATTCTTCTGCAAGCCCGGTACCGATATGGAATGGTTCCAGTACTGGAGAGGCTTCTGCGCGCAGTGGCTGTATGACCTGGGCATGAGAGAAGAAGACCTGAGACTCCGTGACCACTCTCCTGAAGAACTGTGCTTCTACTCCAAGGGCACTACCGATATCGAATTCCTCTTCCCCTTCGGCTGGGGTGAACTGTGGGGCATCGCCGACAGAACCGACTACGACCTGACCCAGCACCAGAATGTCAGCGGCGAAAACATGGAATTCTTCGACCAGGAAACCGGCGAAAAGTACGTTCCCTACGTTGTTGAACCTTCTCTGGGTGCCGACCGTGTGGCTCTGGCATTCCTGGTGGAAGCTTATGACGAAGAAGTTGTGGACGCTGAAAAGAACGACGTACGTGTGGTTCTCCACCTGCATCCCGCTCTGGCTCCCGTGAAGGCTGCCGTTCTGCCCCTGTCCAAGAAGCTGTCCGACGCTGCTGAATCCAAGGTATTCGACAAGCTGGCAGGCAAGTTCAACGTGGACTTTGACGACGCCGGTTCCATCGGTAAGAGATACCGCCGTCAGGATGAAATCGGTACTCCCTTCTGCATCTGCTACGACTTTGAATCCGAAGAAGACGGCTGCGTAACCGTACGTGACCGTGATACCATGGAACAGGTTCGTATGCCCATCGACGAAGTGGAAGCCTACATCTCCGCCAAGCTGGAATTCTGATCTGCATATACTGGAAATCTGTCCGGTTCCCCCAGCTGCGGGCGGAGTCGGGCAGATTTTGATTATCCGGAATCCCGATAACCCCGATTACTTTGAAAACAAGTGAGGACAACTTATGCAGTATACGATTCAAACCACCGACACCTCTGCCAGCCTGTCCACCTATGGTGCAGAGATGCTGTCTTTCCGCTATAAGGGCGTGGAATACCTCTGGAACGGCGATCCCCAGTTCTGGGACAGACGGGCTCCCATCCTGTTCCCCACTGTGTGTACGCCCAAGGATCTGAAAATGGCTCATGACGGCGTGGAATACCCCATGCCCAAGCACGGCTTTGCCATCGAAAAGGAATTTGCACCGGTTCTGCAGACCCCCGCCAGAGTGGCTTTTTCTCTGGAACAGGATGCAGAGACTCTGACCATGTTCCCCTTCCGGTTCCGGCTGACTGCCGAGTACACGGTGACTGAGGGCGGCTTTTCCGCTTCCTTCACCACCACCAACTGTGATGACAAACCCATGACATACTGCCTGGGCGGTCATCCCGGTTTCCGCTGCCCCATGTTCCCCGGCGACAGCTTCAGCGATTACGAACTGATCTTCAAGAATGCAGAGGGTGCCTATGTCACCGGAACGGATAACGGGCTTATGTCTCCCGATCTGCCGCATCTTGACAAGATTGTGAACGGCAGGCTGGATCTGTCCTATGAAACCTTTGCGGGAGATACGCTGATCGTCCAGAATCTGCCTGCCGCTGAAGTGAAGCTGGTTTCCAAAAAGACCGGTCACGGTGTCTGCTTCGATTTTGAGGGATTCTCCGCGCTGGGACTGTGGACCATGAGTGAGGAGTGGGAAAAATCCCCTTTCCTGTGCCTGGAACCCTGGAACGGTCTTCCCGCTTCTTCTGATGAAACCACCGATGCCAGGAGCAAGAAGTACGCCCGCACGCTGGAACCCGGCGCATCCCATACCGTGGGCTATCGGGTGACTGTGCTGTGAGGATCGATGTCTGCAATCCCAGAGAACTGCGGGAACTGTTGGAAAAATACGACCTTGCTCCCAAAAAGGGGTACGGTCAGAACTTCCTGACCCAACGGAATGTGCCTCAGCGGATCGCCGAAATGTCCCGGGGCTTTGCACCTGCGGACAAACCGGCGGCGGTACTGGAAATAGGTCCCGGCGTGGGTGCGCTGACCCAGTTTCTCTCGGAGTATTATGATAAAGTTACCGCAGTGGAGATCGACACAGGACTGATCCCCCTGCTTTCGGAAGTGTTTGCCGATCACGACAACATTACGGTGGTCAACGAGGATTTTATGAAGCTGGATCTTCCGGCGTTTCTGGACGAACAGTTCGGGGACATTCTGGCGGAGGGCGGCTCTGTGTCCATCTGTGCCAACCTGCCGTACTATATCACCACGCCGGTGCTGATGCGGATTCTGGAAAGCTGGCCTGCCTCCGTGCCTGTGCCCCTGTCCGGAATCACCGTTATGGTGCAGCTGGAAGTGGCCAGACGGATCTGTGCTCAGCCTTCGGATAAAGACGATTACGGTGCCCTTTCCGCTGCTATCGGTCTTCGTGCGGACGCCGAAAAGCTTTTTGATGTATCTCCCGGCTGCTTCTTCCCGGTACCTAAGGTGTCCTCTGCGGTTTGCGGGATTGTTCCCCACGGCGGTGTGCGTCAGGTATATCCCGGTGCGCCTGCGGATGACACTGCCTGCGACCGATTCGGTATCGCTGCTGCGGATGTGATCGGACTGGCATTCGGTCAGCGGAGGAAAACCCTGGTCAACAGCCTGTCGGCGAAATACCCCAAGGAAGCAACTGCCGCCGCTCTGGAAGAAATGGGTCTTCGCCCGGATGTACGTGGGGAAAAGCTGACCACGGAAGAATTCTGTGTACTGACGGGGCTTCTGACAAAATAAAAGGAAAACAGGTTTCTCATGCCGGGAAGCCTGTTTTTTGCTGGATCCATATTCGGTATTGTTCACAAAATATCGCTTTATTCATAAGAATTTCTGTGCTATTATAGGGCTGTAAGGATAAAGTGAACAATGATTAACTACACCGCTGTCAGGTGAACAAATGGTATAAACCGTAGGGCGGGATGCCCACATCCCGCCGTCTAACGTCTTGCAAAATTCATGTTTCTGTAAGCAAAATCTGCAATTTCGTAAATACAAGTCGTATAGCCGGATTGACCAAATCATTCGGCGGCGGGATCACTCAAGAAACTTGAGTGGGTGGATCAATCCCGCCCTACAATCCTCGGTCTAATGAAACCGGGTAAATCATCATCGACTAAAATTCTTCTCCAAAGGAGTATGACTATGGAACAGATTCTTGTCAATTTCACGGAAATTACCGGAAAGATCAAACCCATGCATTCCGTCAACAACGGTCCTGCCGGTGCCAAGGTGCGGGGGACATCCAATTTTGATGCCTATGCCGCCGCCGGGATTCCCTTTGCACGGAACCACGATGCTTCCTTCTATTCCGGATACGGTGGGGAACACACCGTGGACGTACACCGTATCTTCAAGAACTTTGATGCCGATGAAAACGATCCCGCATCCTACTGCTTCGGTCCCACGGACTACTATCTGAAAAACATCATAGACGCCGGTACAAAGGTCTTTTATCGTCTGGGTGCCTCCATTGAACACGGCTACAAATACGGCACCTATCCGCCGAAGGATCCCGAAAAATGGGCCAGAATCTGCGAACACATCATCCGCCACTACAATGAAGGCTGGGCAGACGGATACCATGCCGGTATTGAATACTGGGAAATCTGGAACGAACCGGACTGCCGGAATGCCGACGGTTCCAATCCCTGCTGGCAGGGTACGGACGAGCAGTTTGTGGATCTGTTCATTACCACTATGCGGCATCTGAAAACCTGTTTCCCGAACCTGAAAATCGGCGGTCCCGCACTGTGCAGCAACTGGGGCGATGCCTGGAACAATCGGATCTTTGAAGCGGTGAAGGAGGCCGGTCTGCCCTTTGATTTCTTCTCCTTCCACGGCTACACCCGGTATCCCACCGATTATCAGGCACAGGCGCTGAAGGCCAGAAAGGATCTGGATGCCTGGGGTTTCGCGGATACCGAAATCATCCTGAACGAATGGAACTATATCCGAGGCTGGCTGAATGAAGACTGGAAATACTCTCTGCGGATGGAAAAGGGGCTGAAAGGTGCGTCCTTTATCGTAGCCTCCATGATCTGCGCCCAGAATTCACCCATGACCCATTTTATGTATTATGACGCAAGACCCTGCGGTATGAACGGGATGTTCGATACCGATACTCTGCTGCCGCTGAAGGGGTATTATCCCTTCCCCATGTTTGATACACTGTACCGGATCGGCACGGAAGCCAGCGCACCCATGCAGACCGATGCCACCCTGTATACCCTTGCCGCCGCCGGTGAGGACAAATGCGCCGTTCTGCTGACCCACTATTCCGAAAATGACGAGATTCCCGCCAAGGAAGTGAAGCTGTCTCTGACCGGACTGCCGGAAGGCGTATGGAAGATCGGATACCATCTGCTGGATGCTGACCATGACAACGAACTGGTCAGAGAGGAAAAGACTGCCTGTACCGCCGTGGATGCTTACCTGACTCTGCCTCTGTTCGGTACGGTGCTGGTAACGCTGGAAAAGGAGTAAACTATGCAGTTCCGTGAACCAATCGAAAACAGCCGGGCGACCAAAACACAGTATCGTGATGAAATGGATGCCCTGATCCGCCGTCGGGAAGAAGAAATGGCAGAAGTGCGTCGAATCGCCTGCAGAGAAATTTTTACAAACGGAGAATTTCACCGGCAGAAATTCTGTGCGATGCTGGGCTGGCCGCTGACGGAAACGGGAGAGCGTACCCTTCCGGCGGTGACATCGGAAAAGCTGGGCGAAGAAGGGGAATATGAAATTTCCCGGATGCAGATCGAAGTGCTGCCCGGCTTCCGGCTGACGGGGATCTTCCTGCGGTATATGCCCGAGGATGACCGTCCTCTGGTGATCTCCCAGCACGGAGGACTTGGCACACCTGAGCTCATAAACGGCTTCTATGACGGGAATACCGGCAACTACAACAACATGACCGACCGTCTTCTGCCCCACAGAGTCCACGTATTCTGTCCCCAGCTGCTGCTCTGGAACATGGAAAACTATGGCGAACCCTATGACCGGAAAGCAGTGGACGCCCGGCTGAAGCGGGTGGGCAGTTCCATCACCGCTGTGGAAGTATACGCTATTATGCGCTCACTGGACTGGTTTGCGGAGCGTTTCCCGAACTCCCCATTCGGCATGATCGGTCTGTCCTACGGCGGATTTTACACCCTGTTCACTACTGCCGCCGACACCCGGATCCGCTCTGCCGTGTCCTGCTCCTTTTTCAGCCAGCGTAAGGACTATCCCTGGACGGACTGGACATGGACGGATGCCGCCGCACTGTATGACGATGCGGAGATCGCCTGTCTGGCATATCCCCGCCGCCTGTGCGTCCAGATGGGGGATCACGACAATCTTTTTGCCATCGAGCACACCAGACAGGAAGCCGCACGGGTGCAGGACTATATCCGTGAAGCCGGTGTGGACGGAGACTGGTTTGACTGCGTGGTCTTTGACGGAACCCACGAGCTCTGTCGGGACGACCGGTACATTGACCGCATGATCGCAGATCTGGAGACAGGGAAGGGAAATAAGAAGTAAGAGATTAGAAGTAAGAAGTATATAGAAAAAACGGCTTGCCCGGTGTTCGGAACAGATCCGAATTGCATGGGAAGCCGTTTTGCAGTTTACTTCTTATCTATCAGTTTCACCTTGTCCAGCGGAACCTTGTGGTAATAGATAAACGTCAGGACTGAGCAGACGATCCAGCCTGCGGGGTAGCCCATGGTGATGGGCAGGACAGTGTTGGAGATGAAATTCGCCATGACAAACAGGTAGATCTGCCGGAAGCATACGAAAGAGGTCAGCATGATGACCATGGGAACCTTGGAATTGCCG
>JAFZET010000261.1 GCA_017560565.1 Clostridia bacterium
AACAGCACCAGATGGGAGAAGGATTCACTGGGTGTGCAGAACTTCCCGTCCGAGACAGAACATTCCAGAAGTCCCGTGTCATCGATCAGATCAAAGTCATACCGACTGTCCTCCAGCTGCAGCAGAACTTCACCATAGGCTTCTTCCAGTACCTGCACGGATTTATCCTGATAGGGCGCCACAATGCACGGCCCCACATTCCAGTATTTGTGATCCGGCGGCATGAACCGCTCATACGCCGCACCCATGGGAATCAGCACCAGAATGTCGGTTTTGTGCACTCCCGTACCGCAGAACAGTGCCGCTCTGGCAGAGGCATCTTCATAAGCCTTTCTGTCTGCATCCGGCTGACCGGGATTGGGAAAATAGCTTGCACAGTGGCTGATGCCCAGCTGGATCTGGTAGAACATGGAGTTCATCCGGTTTTCCGACGTGGCAACTTCCGGCGTCTTCCACCAGTTGTTTTCCAGGTGGAAGCTGTTCTCACTCATGGTAAATTCTCTGCCGTACAGGTGCGCCGCAGAAGAAGCGGTCTTTTCGGCAGTCACGTCTCTTGGCTCCACACAGTACAGCCGGTCTACCCCGGGCATCTGCATATACCGCATCAGCCCGAACAGATCCGCATTCAGCCCGATCTGCATGGACAGGGTTTCTTCCCCATACAGGTGTCCGGTCATACGGGTACCATATTTTTCGCACCATGCCGCAATCCGCCCGAAATAGTTTTTTGCGTACAGCTCAGCCGCTGTCTGCCAGTATTCCCGGCGCAGGGCATCATAGTCCCGGTCAGTGACAAAGAACAGATCCGCATACCGCTCACGGATCCCTGGCAGCAGGATTTCTATTTCTTCCGTCCAGGCGGCGACGGCGTTTTTTTCATAGAAATAGGAGGAACATCCGTGGGTGGGCAGCCCCGGTTCATCTGTGAAGAAGGCAGTGATCTTTGCAATGGTTTCCTCTCCCAGATGCCGTCTGTAGGCGTCATGGGTCACATCAATGTACCGATCCACCACATCTGCACGCATCAGATCCGCCACAGGTACTTTATTCTCTGTCAGAAATGCGATGGGACGGATATAGATCCCGCAGATCCGGTATTTTTTCCCGGCAGGCAGGTCATAATACAGTTTGCCGTCCTGTTCGGTGACAGGAAGCACCTGACCGGTCAGCATCACGCCGTTTTCGTCCAGCGGATACGCACCGGCAGACACCAGCGCACCGGTTTCCCCATCCACACAGCCGGAACCGCCGTCCACAACAGCCGCAGCACAGACAAGTCCCTTGATCTGGTCTTCCGGATGCTCCTTCAGCACCTTGTTGCCCGCCGCCCCGCTGGGATAAGCAAGCTCGTCATAAATCCAGACCTTCAGTCCTTTGGCAAAACAGGCGTCAACAAAGGCTTTCAGCGCAACCCACGCTGCGTCTGTTTCCGGAGTACCTTTGCCCAGATACCCGTCCAGCCGCCGCAGCTTGTAATCTTCATCAGACTCTCCGTCTAACCGGGCAGGCACGCAGTCCACATTGACTACAAAGCCGCCGATGCCGTTTTCAATGGCTGTGTTCAGGTAGGCTTCGGTCTGTTCGGGTGTCTTGGGATAGTAACAATGCACGATCTGCACCGGACGGTAGGTGTTGTCCGGACAGGGCAGGGTGTTTTTCAGAAATTCCAGCGTTTTCATAAGAAACCCTTTCTCAGTTTTCGAGGATCAGGTTGTCCATAACGGCTTTTTCGATATGTCTTGCGGTCAGCGCACCGGAACCGCCGGCTGTGGTCATGTTGGACATATACACAGCGAAAACATCGTTCACCGGGTCGCACCAGAAATGGGTGCCGTAAGCCCCGGACCAGCCGAAAGCACCCTTGCGAAGAGGCGCCTGTGAACCGTTGTCCGCTGTGACAACCCGCATGGACAGACCCCACGAGTGGGTTGCATCGGTGCCGGGCAGACAATAGGGAAGCTGGGGCTTCTGCATTTCTTCCACGGTCTCCCGCTTCAGGATCTGCACACCGTTCAGCGTACCGAAATTCTGGAGCATACCGGCAAAACGCACATAGTCTTCCAGGGTGGTGAAAAGACCGCCGCCGCCGGAGAAATAGGTTTCCGGACCGCCTGCAAAAATCACACGATCCAGACGGGTTTCTCTCTTCAGGGTAACTTCTTCGTTGGTGGCATACGCCCGTACCAGACGGTTCCACTGTTCTTCGGAAGGTACAAAGCGGGTGTCGGTCATACCCAGAGGCTTGCACAGCTTTTCTTCAATAAAGGTCTGGAAATCCATGCCGGAAGTGATTTCCACCAGCCTGCCAAGAACTTCAAATCCCACACGGGCACTGTAGGAGAATGCGCTGCCCGGATCAAACTGGAGCAGGGAAGTACCCCAGTCGGGGATCTTTGTTTCCAGTGTGTCGTCTTCATTATAGTCGGGGCGTCTGCAGGAATCCCAGAAGAAGGGACCGGAACCAAGTCCGGAAGAATGGGTCAGCAGATCCCGGACGGTGAAATTGCGGGGTGCCTTGTGAGAGCCGGTGAGATTGCCGTTTCCATCGGATTCCGCCACGGACATATCGGCAAGATCGGGCAGATACCGGCAGACTTCATCATCCAGCGCCAGTTTTCCCGCCTCCACCTGCATCATCACGCACACGGCGGTCACAGGCTTGGACATGGATGCGGCACGGTAAATACTGTTTGTGGCAATGGGAATACCGGCTTCACGGTCGGCAAGTCCCGCATAGCCTTCATAGACCAGTTTTCCTTTGGAAATCACCGCAATGGCAGAATTGGCCACAGCCCCTCTGGCAAGAGCAGCTTCCACCATGGTGTCAATATCCTTTGTCAGGGTCGGACGCATACCGGCTTCTTCAGGCAGAGCGACCGGAAACAGATCACGGATCATAAATGAACCTCCATATAAAAGATCAGAATGGTATGTCAACATGATAGCACATCCGGTGGGAAATTGCAATATTGTTGAGGAAAATACAAAAACGGAAACAAAAATCAGGGATCTTTCATAAAATGAATTGACATTTTTTGATTATTTGTGTATAATACATAAGAAGACGTATAAGTGGTTGTCCCTATGCTGAAAATCATACAGAAGGGCAATCAAATGACGCTGAAAGAAAGGAAAAACACTATGCAAAGAGAAAAATTTGCGTCCCGGCTGGGCTTTATTCTGATTTCCGCCGGTTGTGCGATCGGGCTTGGCAACGTATACC
Source organism: Clostridia bacterium (assembly GCA_017560565.1). Taxonomy (GTDB): domain Bacteria; phylum Bacillota; class Clostridia; order Oscillospirales; family CAG-272; genus UMGS1696. The sequence goes on from JAFZET010000261.1 coordinate 3,224, forward strand.
GCTTCCCGATCATTACCGGTGCGTACGGCGGCGGTCTGTTCGTACTGATCTATCTGGTATTCCTCATTCTGCTTGGCATTCCGGTTATGACCATGGAACTGGCCAACGGTCGTGCAAGCCAGAAAAGTATCGCCAATTCCTATGACGTTCTGGAAAAGCCCGGTCAGAAATGGCACTGGATGAAGTACGCAGCCATCGCCGGTAACTATCTGCTGATGATGTTCTACACGGTTATCTCCGGTTGGCTGGTTATCTATTTCGGTAAGTATATAACCGGCAGCATCATGCAGTATAAAACTGCGGAAGAACTGGGCGGTGTGTTCGGCGGACAGGTCATCGGCAATGTGGGTCTGCAGGTGATCGCTACCTACTTCGTTATCATTGCCTGCTTCCTCATCTGCTCTCTGGGTCTGCAGAAGGGCGTTGAAAAGGTCACCAAATGGATGATGGTAGCACTGCTGCTGCTCATGATCGTTCTGGCCGGCTACTGCTGCACACTGGACAACGCTGCAGAAGGTCTGAAGTTCTATCTGGTTCCCAATGCTGAAAACATCAAGGATGCAGGGCTGCTGACCGTTATCTCCGCAGCCATGGGTCAGTCCTTCTTCACTCTGAGCCTTGGTATCGGTTCCGTTGCCATTTTCGGCAGCTACATTTCCAAGGAACGTTCTCTGCTGGGTGAATCCATCGTGATCACCGGTCTGGATACCTTTGTGGCTCTGTGTTCCGGTCTGATCGTGTTCCCCGCCTGCTTCACCTTCAACAACGGTGTGACCGCAGACGCCAGCACGGTTGGTGCTTCCTTCCTGTTCACCACACTGTCCAGTATTTTCAACAATATGCCCG
>JAFZET010000262.1 GCA_017560565.1 Clostridia bacterium
AGATCTCCGTCTGCAAGCGTGCCCTTGGGAATCTGGGTACCCCTGTGTACCCCCACATAGGCATCGCACTTCGGGTAATGCTGGCATACATACAGCTGGTCGCCGTTTGGATTTTCGCCGTACACATAAGCTGCATCTCGCAGGACTGCAGTACCGCCGCAGTACGGACATTTGATTGTTTTTTTCTTCGTTTTCATGATTTCACCCCTTAAAACAGAAATGGCACGCGCTTGCCTGCACGTGCTCTAACAATATTTTATCGTAAATCAAGCCTTTTCAGGGACTTTTTCAAAAGATTTTTGCCCAAATTCGTACCAAAATGGTGTCAATCCCCAATTCTTTAGCGTACTAAAGTGTAAGATTGCAGAGAACCGCAGAAGCCAGAAACGCCTGACTTACTGCGGTCTGCTTCCTCAATCTTTGAAATACCGCATACTGATCACAGCATCTACATCTCGCGGTGATGACAGGATGATACTTTTCCCAAAGATATAGCTCAGTGTTTCGTTCCACATCTCTGTGGGATACGCAAACCTGTCAGTCTCCCGGATTGCTTCTATGGCTGCCGGTCGTATCTGTGGTGTTTTCAGATCGGACAGATACGTGCATCCGATACGCTCCCAGAGGATGTCCAGTAAATGCTTATTGCCGGTCATGTCACACAAGACCTTTCGATACAGGTGCCAAAAGGACTCTGCCTGTACCACGATACACGTTGACAAGCCCCTCTCCAGATGCTGCAGAGCCGATCAGTGTTTTGCCGGAACGCTCGACGGTAAACTCCAGACTGCCGCTCCATGCAATCGCCATATTGCCGTCTACCTTGAGTACGTCGTTTTTAAGCTCGATCTCCACCAGTTCTTCCCTGGGACAGGGGGACTCCAGACACAGAATTCCGTGTCCGACGATGCCGAGATTGAACAGACCTTCGTTACCGGCGATGGCAGAGGAAAGGTTGGATCTAGGCACAGCTTTATGCTTGAGGGATGCATCACACGCGAGGAATAAGCCATCATCAAGCACGATGGAACTGTTCCAATCATCCAGATCCACAAGCAGGATGTGTTTATATGTAGGTTCGAGTACAAGAGTACCGTCGCCGGTATATTCGGGCTTTATAGCAGATTCACCGGTTACACTACCGCGCAGGGCTTTGCCGAACAGATCGCCTACACCTTTGACACCGGTAGTCGCATTCACATTGCCGACCGTCCACTGCATCGCACCCGCCTGCAGAGTAATGTTGGCTTCCTTGAGATCGCAGATAATCTGGCGTTTGCGGACATTCATTTCGTTACAGTAATAGGCAAGTAATGATTCTGAAGGCATCACGCTGAGATCTCGAATATATTCGATTACGGTGAAAGCACCGAGCTGATTGACAATGCGGATGTCATCGTTGTTTGTAAAGTTATTGATGGTGTACATAAGAGTTTTCCTTTCATGTTTCAGTATTTTCGGTTATAAACGGGCATCTGTCAGGATCTGACATGCGTGCTTTGATCCATGCAGCGTAGACATCCTCAAAACGAAGATGTGAGATCCACAGAAGGCATTCACTGGGATCAATATAGCGGGAGAACAGGATCTTACAATCGCAAATCGGAAGCATAACAGGGGTTCCGGTTTCATCAGGAACACAGAGATAATCTCCGCATCCCTCATGTGGTTGGTATTTGCATTGTTTGCATTCGATGTAGATGGAATTGCGCCAGTTTCCTTCGGTAAGATTCAGGAATTTGTGGATGGTTTTGATGTTGGTGATGCAGTTGGACATTTTTCAGCCTTTCCATTCGTTTTCAACTTGTTCTTAATACGTTCTATATGCGCTTCACGCTCTTTCTCACTCACGTGAGTATATGGTTCAAGTTGTCTATAGATTGATTTAATATCATCCTTGGTGAGACGGCTTTCATTCATATGAACAATATCACGAAATATATGTTTCAACCATACTTGGTAACCAACATAAACATTTGGTGCCAAAATCTTGATATTACGTAATTCACAATCATTGGAAAATAGGACAATGGAATAGATCGGTGTACTATCATCAAGTTCAAGTACCGCTTTCAACCACTTTATATGAGTTTCGTTTTGCATAATGGGATTATAGAAATCAAAATCACGGTGATCATACCTGTAAACCGGAAATACTTCCGTCCACATTCTATCATCTTCTTTTCCGCAAATGATCCCGCTGTAGTTCTTAGATTCAATGACAAAAATCCCTAATTCATTGATCATTATGATATCCACTTCGGTTGTTCCTTCGTCTGTGGGTATATAGCAATTCGTCAGCGTTTTTTTGTGACCCGGTAATTTTCGGATTTCACGGTGAACATCAGCTTCTCCGATAACACCTTTATCTGTCCATATGCGCTTCTTGAAACGCTTATACAAAATACAGTCTACTATAAATCCGGTTATAAGTATATCCCAATACATTCACTCCTCCAAAAAGAAAAAGCCGGGAGCAGTTTCCGTCTGAGTGACAGGACTGCTCCCGGCTTCGGTTTACTTATCGTTGATCCTGTCAAACAGGCTTTTCACGCGATGGGGTTTGCGCTGATGCGTTGTTTTTCTGTGCTTTCTGCGTCGGTAAGGCCGACTCCTGGAACGATCGTGGCGACCGCGGCGTGAAAAGTAGAGATATCTCGGGTACCCGAGGAGGCGCCGTGGTTTCATGCCGGCACCGCCTTATTATCAGTTGTAAGTGGTCGGAGGAACATCGCTGATATCGGGACCGTCGTATGCGGAGAAGAGATCAGTGATCTTGTCCTGAATGCCGGGAATGATCTGGCTGTTGAACAGAGCGACCATAGCGGTGATCAAGAGAGAGCCGAGGATAACAGCGATGATAACCTTTGACGCTTTCGGAGATGTAGAAGTCACCGTCTTCGTTGCCCAGGCACTTCTTTGCAGATGCCCCCAGGGACTGAGCCTTGAGGGAAACACGGGTAGCGATG
>JAFZET010000263.1 GCA_017560565.1 Clostridia bacterium
CAGACTGTGCAACGCAGATAATCGCGTCCATCATGGCAAAATCCGCAATCAGCCGGTCAGTGTCCTCCGGGTGTTCAAGATTGCCAACATCCGTGTGATACCATTGCATATATCTTTTCGCATGGATGTTTTCCCGCAGAAACGCCGGTGATTCTATCTCCAGATAGTTGATGGCAACGTCGTATTCACGGTCACGGTAATACTTTGCTGCCAGCTTTTCGGCAAACTTCCTGTAACCGACAATCTTACTGAACGCCAGTTTACAGAGTTTTGGCAGCTTCCCAAAGCCCTTTGTTTCACGGATTTCCGCAAGGGAAGCATAATACTTCCGGGTATACTCCTTTGAACAGATAGCATGGAAACGGACACGGGGATCAAACTGGGGCAGAAGCAATCCCTTTTCGTAGCTTTCCAGAATTTCCACTTCATGTCCGCGGCTAACCAGATCATTGGCAAAGGAGACAAGCACTTTTTCCGCACCGCCGAAAATGAGCTGTGGGATTTGAATTAGAAATTTCATATACCGATACGTGCCCGAACTTCGGGACTGATTTCGTAAGATTTTACATCGTGCTTTGTAATGCGCTTTTCCTCCGGATAGGGCTCGTGCCAATGGGGTCCGTAGCGATGTTCCAGATCTTTTATAGGTTCCCCGATTGTCATGAATACCGTATCTTCAAAGGGTACCATTACCGGATTTTCGTAACTACTGCGCAGAATCAGATCATTCTCATAACCGCTTTTGCCGGTATACGGATTTTTTCCGGTATAGCTGAGAAGACCCATATACTCCGTCTTTCTGTGGTTATACTGCATGGTGAGTGTGTCGATAATCTCTCCCAGTCTGACACGCTCCATATACGACAACAGTGACAGAATTTTTGTGGGAATACTCTGCGGAATGATATCCCCCTGTTTGATCTGCACGGCAGCATCGAAAATCCAGATCAGTTTCTGCTGGATCTTCCGCTGCCAAACTTTATCGGGAGCTGCATCCAGCGGAACAATATCCACGGCAATCTCAGGATGATTATTCTCCGGATCATCATGATAATGGATCACTTTTGTCCCCAGAACCCGCAGTACAGTCCGGTTGTTTTTATATGCCGGATCTGTTTTGAAGTTGTGGACAAAATATACATCGGAATACTGCTCCTGCAGAATCTCCAGCAGTGTATCATAATCTGCCCGTGTCAGGGAAATATCAACGTCATCATCCCATGGAATGAATCCTTTATGATTTATGGCCCCCAACAAGGTCCCGGCGTGAAGATAATACCGGAGACCGTTTTCCCGGCAGATTCTGTCGATATCCTTCATAGCGGAAAGCAATACTTTATGCAGTTCCAGATTGCCGTAGTCGTTTGTCATATATTACCTCAATAATCCGTATCGATTCTGGTCAGGGTCAGTGGTTCAGGCCACCCCTTTGCTGAGAGTGCTTTCAACATCAGTCTGGTACTGCACATACTTCTGCGCAGACCGCACTGTTCCAGAAGATTTTCTTCTGTTTTGCTGTATCTCCCCCATATACTGACATAATTTCCCTGTTTTCCAATTTTGTGCAGAATCTCACGCAAAATATGACTGTCCGCATACGGATATTCCCAGTCATATACATTCACAGCAGTTCTCAGCCGACCTTTAGTCAATGTGTAGACAACATATCCTGTACAGTTCTCTTTCTTCCATATGGTTGCCCAATGGTACTCCGTTTCCGGATTTCCATCGTATTTCCATTTCATATAGGCAGGTGTTCTGCAGATTCTGTCATCCCTGCTGAATATCGCCCCGGTAATGGGACATTCTTTGCTGAAACGGATTTCCATATCGTTTATTCTGAAATCCCGTGGGGCTTTTTTTGAGATGAACATATGTTTTCGGCTGTTCCAGCAATTTATATGCGGTTCTTCATGAAATCCATATTTCTGAAATATCGGATAAGAATTATCATTGGGAAACTCCATGATAAAATCATATCCTCTGTCCAGAAAATACGTCCAGGCATATTCATATGCCATTTTTATCAGTCCGCGTCCGCGATGATCCGGATGTACAACCCAGTCACAGAACTGTATGCATTTTCTTGCGGATTCACCTTCACCATACAGAACCGGAAGCACACTGGTCACCCCTGCCATAAAACCACTCTCATCTTCCAATATCACGGCAAACGGCTGATCCTGCTGCCCGTTATCGGTAAACAGCCGCCATTTCCAGAACGCTTCTGTCGTATCTCCCAATCCGGTACGGAACAGTTCAATCAGTTCCGGAATCCTGGCGGGATCTTTCAGCACAGATATCTTATACTCCATATACGTCTCCTATCGGTACAGAAGTTTTCTGATTCTTCGCCAGATGAACCAGACCGGGCGCATGATGTAGAACAGGATATCCGTTTCATACCCTTTCAGATCAATGACCTCATACTGCTCATTCCTGTTGTATGTATGGATGCCGTCAGCGATCCTGCCAAGGTCTGTGCGCAGCATATCCGGTTTGATTTTTGCGACCAACTCTTCCGTATACGGGTCCAGGCTGGTTACTTTATAGAAATTCAGCGCACAGCCGTAGCTTTCCGAACAGTCCTGTGCGGGGCGGATATAGTCTCCATTATGGAAGAAGAAATGTCCACCTGGCCGTTTCTGATGATCGTTTTCCACGACAGTCTGTCCGTCTTTTTTCCAGCCTTCATTTTCCATGGAAAACAGCACCAGTCGTTCGGTATCTCCTGTAAACTTCAGAGTAAGCATGTATGCTTTTCGATCCCATTCCAGAATCGTGGAATCCACTGCACAGAAATGCTCCCTGAGAACCATCCGTTTTTCCCAGCAATCGGGGAAAGAAACTGCTTTGTATACCGCAATCTCATCGGCAACGTAGGATTCGGGGATCATATAGATGTCGGCATCCTTCCGGAGCAGATGGGGGTATGATAGATGGAACGGCATTTTCAGTGCGATCTGCCATGGAGTTACGCCATTTTCCCGCAGTTCACAATACCCGATCACACCGCGGCGCAGCACTCTGTCGTACAGTTCAGCGAAAATGTAGGTTTTACCGTTTTCGGTAATGATATGCGGATCCGCACACCAATACCGCCATGTGTTGGGAATACAGGTAAACGGAGCGTCCGTATTCTCCGGCAGTGTCCGATTTCCGCTGCGTCTGCGGTATGCGATTGTCCAGTTCTCGAATTTTTTCATACGTTTCTCTTTCTGCGGATACATATGCGGTATACGGCAAACGGCAGATACGCAAGCATTGTATATCGGATTTTTTCCGTCACAGCGCCAAACGGGATAGCAGAAAACAGCTTTTTTTCTTTCTGCAGTTCCTTCAGTAGATCCTGCTGTTCCTCAGGATATGATGTATCGGACAGAGCAATCTCCGTGAGTGTCCACAGTATGGCACCTCTGTAGCGTGCTGCAGCAAGTTCGGTCAGTTCCGGATGATGCTCCCGGATCCATGCCAGGTTATCACGACAGTGACGATACCAGGCAAATTTTTTGGGGGAGAAAGAGGATGTGGTGATAGATTCATCACGGTTTCGATAACTGTATACGACTTTGTCGGTTACAACAACCGTTTTGCAGCGTTCCAGAATATGGAACACAATCGCTTCATCTTCGTTGATTTCCCCATACGGAAAAAATATTCCCTCATGAATATGTCTGGCATACAAAACAGCCCATGCCTGACAGCCATCCCGATAAAAATCCCGCAAAGCTTCTTCACGGTTCATCACTGTAATCGTTTCTTCCCCGGAAGGACAGGTGCTGAAAAATACGTCTCCGGAATTCTCACGGAATCTTTCAAATCCCGCTATTACCATGTCCGCATGATGTTGGGCAAGACAATTCATCATCCATGCAATGGAGTCTGGCGGCAGAGTATCATCACCGTCAACAAAATAGAAATATTCCCCCGATGCGGCTTTCAGACCTGCATTACGGGCATCGGACAATCCGCCGTTCTCTTTATGAATCACAATAATCCGAGAATCTTTTTCAGCATAACGATTACATATTTCCGGACAGTTATCCGGCGAACCGTCGTCCACGAGAATAATCTCCAGATTTGTATATGTCTGGTGGATGACGGAATCCAGACACTGTTCCAGATATTCCTCCACCTTATATACAGGTATTACCACACTGATCAGATCCATATTTACCCCTTAAATCGCACAAATTTCTGCAGAAGAAGTCTCAGAAACCGTACAGGCTGGAAAACAGAACTGCAGTACAGGTCAATCACCTCATATTCCTGTACTCTGTTATATGTATGAATCCCTGTAAACTTCCGTTTACTGCCGGCGATAAAAATGTCACTGACGGCTGCTTCAAACGCTGTTTTTTCCGCATATCCTGCTTCATCCATCTGCAGAATTTCATGAAATACCAGATTCTCCCCGTATATATCGGAACAGTTCTGGGCAGGACGGTATTTTCTGTCCTTGTATGCAAAAGGCATCCCCGCGTTTCTTGCACGGGAAGCATCCTGTACAACCGGATTTCCGCAGTACGGCTGCCAGGTTCCGTTTTCCTTCCGATACATCTCCAGACGGTCGTACGTGAATTTTTCACCGCCTACCGGTGTTGTCAAAAGAAATTCCTCGTTTTCATTCCATATATAATCTGTATCACAGACAGCCTTATCTTGCAGGAAATCTTCACAGGGTTCCCAGTGATCCGGAAACGGCGCGGCTTTGTACAGTGTCAGTTTTCCGCTCTGATAAGATTCCGGCAGCATATAGATCTGTCCGTCTTTCTCAAAAATATATGGATAGGACAGATGATACGGGGTTTCCAGACACACATGAAGCCCGGACAGTCTGCCGTTCTGCATTATACGATACCCAATCACACCTTTCTGGCGGAAGACATCATACAGTTCCATGAATATGTAGAGAGTATTCTCCCTCCAGAAAAGAAACGGATCGGCACACCAGTACCGCAGAGAATTTCTGAGCACAATAAACGGCGTCTTCACATCTGTCTTTTCCAGAAGAGGACACGCAGACTTACGGTATGCCGTATACCAGGCACCGTCAAAGAGACTGCCTTTAATATTCATATACAATTTTCCCCGTCAAAAATCATCGCAGTCCATGTATCCATCTGCGATGCCATTGCCATGCTTTCTGTTTTGATCGCAGCAGCTTCCGTCCATTTCCGGATCATCTTTCCGGGATCGGACAAAATCATTTTCATCCCTTTGTACAGAGCGTCCGTTGAATTCTCTGTCAGCATTCCGTAAACACTGTCTCCCAACCATTCTCTTGTCCCGGAACAGTCCGTAGCAAGCACCGGCGTTCCCAAAAACATACTTTCTCCTACCGCCAGAGGGTATGCTTCATCTGTGGATGAACAAATGAAAAAATCTGCATTTTTCACATACGGGTATGGATTGGCAGAAAAGCCTTCCAGAATGACTGTATCCTCCAACCGATATTTCTGAATTATTGCATGGAGTTTCTCTTTCTGTTCTCCATCGCCGATGATATGTACTTTGAAATTGCGGAACCCGGACTGACACAGTCTGTATGCAGCTTCCGTCAGCCGGTCATACCCTTTCTCTACCGCCAGTCTTCCCACACTGACAAACCGTATGATTTCCTCTTCCTCTGCATAAGGATTCGTTTCTTCTGCCTTTTTGCGGATTTCTTCTGTGGGAATCGGGTTGTGGGCGGTATTCATACAGGGGTATCTGCCGAATTTTTTGATAAATCGCTGCAGACAGTTCGCTGAAACACAGGAAATCTGATCAAACTTTTCATATATATGTCTGGCAGTATCTGCATTCCGGAATTCCGGCAGTTTGGAGCCTCTTGCCACCACATCCATGTGTACCCAGCAGATTTTTCTGGCATTCCTGTTGGTACTGCCGGAAATGACTTTAGCAGCCCCTCCGTCCGATGCGGCGATTTCCACATCATATTTTCCGTGCACAAACAGGGTATACAGCATTTTCGGCGGTAAATACTGAATCAGACGGATAACTCCTCTGACATACCGTCTGAAAAAGAAAGGAATCACGCGGACATTCTCATGAACCAGCGACTGGCAATGTCCGCCGTACCAGAATGTCTGGACTGTAATATCATACTTTTCCGGATCCAGATTGTTGACGATATCCAGAGTTACTTTTTCAATGCCGCCTTTGTCAAATCCTTCCAGCAGGAAGAGGACTTTTTTCTTTATAGGCTTGTTATCAGCTGCTCCCACAGTTCCACAATCCTCCCCTCGTCAAACTTATCCAAATCCAGTACCGCAGCATCAGAAAACTGTTTCCGCAGTGCGCTGTCTTCTATCAATCGGCAGATCTTCTCTGCCATGGTATCTGTGTCTCCCGATGGTACAAGATACCCGTTCACGCCGTCACGCACGATATCGCTGGGACCGGTGTCAATGTCAAAGCTGACGATGGGCAGACCGTAAGATTTTGCTTCCAGCAGCACCATGGGCAGGCCTTCCATTTCGGAAGTCAGCACATACATAGCGGCTCTGCGGTACATGGATTCCATATCCTGCACAGAACCGCAGAAACGTATATGCTCCGCAAGACCGGCTTCTTTCACAGCAGTCTCCAGCGTTTCCCGTTCCGGTCCGTCTCCGCACAGGTACCACTGCCAGTCGGGATGCCGTTCAAACACGATTTTTCCGATGGGGATCAGCAAATCAAACCGCTTGATTCTGCCAAGCAGTCCGGCAGACAGGATGATTTTTGCGTCTGTGTCGTATGTATAGGTATGTTTTTCCGCAGGATTGGGAATCACCGATACCGGACGGCAGCGGGATATATTCCTGAGGTAATTCTGTTTGTCACGTTCTGTCAGAACAACCATAGCGCTGCTGTGTCTGGCTGCGAACCGGCGCAGATATGGAAAAATACGTGAGTTCCAGTTGTTGCAGAAATTGGCGTGTTCCCAGGTAACCACCTTTACACCGGTACCCATAGCTGCCAGAATCCCGATATACCCCATACCGGTATCCACATTGATGACCGTATCGATTTTTTGCTTCCGGATGAACTGATGGATCTCCGCAATCTGTGCGGTAGTTTTCTCAACGGTCAGAGCCGAATGGTTTACGGCAGAAGCCAATGAAAAGTATATATCCCTCTGCCGCATATGCAGACTGATGATAAACACCCTGTGCTTCTGTGCCAGTTTGCCGGACAGCCAGGAGGTCATCCGTTCCGTCCCCCCCCTGCGGGACATATCGCCTTCCAGAAATAACAGATTCATATACGCCTCACAGAGAATCAAACATTTCTTCCACTGCTTTTACGGTATTTTCCTTACTGAACGCTTTGCCTCTCTGTTTTGCCAACTCCCGGTATTTCTGCAGGATTTCCGGATCCGCCAGCATCTGTTTCATGCCCTGATAGATCCCTTCCTCACTGTTCTCCACAACAAGACCGTATTCGTTCTGTTCTCCGAGAAGTTCCTTCGCTCCGGAACAGTCGGTACTGACAACGGGCGTTCCCACGATCAGAGATTCGGTCACAGCGGTAGAAAAACCTTCACGCCGGGAAGAACAGACATACAAGTCACAGCGGGACACATACTGATAGGGATTGTCCCGGAACCCCAGCAGGATAAATGAGTCTTCCACACCGTATTCCCGGATTTTCTGCCGGAGAGCTTTTTCATCCTCTCCGATACCGAGGATGTATACGGTATGGGGATAGCCTTCGTCTTTGAGACGCTTGTGTACGTTCAGCAGACGGTCGAAGCCTTTGGTGGAAATCAACTTTGCCACCGAACATATACGGATTCCCGTTTCTCTGAAACTGCTGTCCTCCGGCGGGAGTTTTGCTTTTTCCAGAATCTTCTCTGTTTCATTGGTATTGTAAAACACGTCAATCGGTACATCTACCGGCAGAGAACGCCTGAAAACATCCCGTACGGAACCGGCAACAGCGATCAGTCTGTCATACGTATTATACAGCTTCCGGGCTTCTTCAGGAGAACGAAAACCGATAGATGCCTGCTTGGGTGTATTGAGTTCAATGTGCAGCCAGGCTACCTTTTTCTTCGAAGGATCCGTGCATCCCGCAAGAATACGGGAAGTCGGTCCTTCCAGATAGGATACAAGGATATCATACTCTTCACGAATCCAGAATCTATACAGTATCCGGGGAGAGAACAGCTTCATAAACGTCGTGGTCCCGCGGATGTGTCTCGGGTATCCCGGTACGTAATGCACATGGGGTTTCAGATACTGCCGGTTCACGCCCACATCAAACAGAGTCTGCACAGTGACGTCGTATTTTTCGGGATTCAGATTGTTTGCCAGATTGACAAGCACCCGTTCTGCGCCGCCGTGGGCCAGATTTGGGATCAGAAAAAGTATTTTTTTCATATTCGGCCTCAGAAGTGGCTTGATAGATACTCAAATATTGTAATCCTTGAAAACTCTGCATCAAAATGTCTGAAAACAACATTATCGAAATAGAAGTAAACAATATATCCAATTACACAACATGATTTAACAAACAACTGATGCCTATAGTATATTTTTTTCATTATCCAGGGCAAGACAACAACTATCATTGGTAAAAAATAATTTGCAAGTCTTCCAAAATAATTTGCTGTTCCAAAAATCCCTACAAACATAATCAGAGCATGGATCATCGCCAAATTGTAGAATAGATACTCCTTTTTCCCCTCATCTATCATGAGCA
>JAFZET010000031.1 GCA_017560565.1 Clostridia bacterium
AGTTCAGCTTCAGCCGCCAGCAGACGTTCCTTTACCTTTTCGTTGACTTCCTTATCGGCTGGCTTCTCTTTGTCAGTCTCATCAGCCTTATCCGTTTTGACTGTAGACAGAGCCGTGATCTTAATTGCACCGCTTGAAACGGTCCCTACCACTTCGCCTTCGCTGTTTTTGATTTCCCCGGCGATGGCATTACCATTATCGTCCGTTTTTTCAACGATGGAAGGTGCTTCCTTGTATTCCACGCTGGGAGTAAATACAGCAGCAGCCGTCGAAACGGCAATCATAACTGCCAGAATCATCGCTGTCAGAGTACGAAAGTGTTTCATAATTGTTTCTCCTTTTTATCTTAGAATCGGGAAAGTTTCTGTTTTATCAAAAATCCTCCCGAAGCTTCGCCATAACCAGGTATCTTCCCTCACTGCCGTCTTTCATGGAAGTTGAGAGAATCACCACGGAATCACCGTATTCCGGCGCACAGGTTTCATCATACCATGCACCGATACTGCGGATCTTCCGGATTTGTCTGAAAAAATTTCTGTACCAATATGGGTCTGAAAAATCATAGGTATACAGAATATGCGTATCGTCATACGGAACAGCGGCAAACACCGTATATTCCCGTACAGCATCCGGCAGATATATACAGATTTCTCTGTGTTCTGTAGATTCTGCGCCGGAATACATTGCCTGAAGACCGCCGAACATGGTATCATCCTGCATGGTATTTCCGTAGAGTACCGTAACCGGATCGTTAAAATCCGTGCCGTTGTATGATGCCTGCGTAAAAATGGAACCACCCGCATAGGTACTGCCGTCACATACGGTAGTCAGATACAGAAGATCATCCTCCGGGTTCTGCAGCACAGGATAGGAAATATCCATCCCTGAAATCTCCAGCCATGCATATATATCTGTATTCACTGCCCGCAGAGCTTCAAAATCATACGTGATCTCTTCTCCGGGGAGCGAAACGGTTTTATACGCACGTAAAGTATCATAATAGGTTTCCATACGCTGGCTGTCATCCATGCCGCAGCCGGTCAGTACACCGCCCAGAATTACACACCATAGAACCCATCTGCAGACACGGTTCTTCATTTTTTATCCCCATACTGCCGGTAGATGTAGGCACCGTAAGCATACTTTTTTCTTCTGTATTTATTATAATAATATCTTCCTGTTTCACGGGTACCATTCATGACAAAACCGATAATACGGGCACCGTTATTTTTGAGCTGGCGCACGGTATCATGCAGAAGCTTTTTCTCCGCATGTCCCTGCCGCACCACCACGATCATACCGTCGGTCAGCTTGGAGAGAATCAGCGCGTCGGAAACGTCAGAAACCGGCGGCAGATCCACAATGATATAATCGTAGGATTTTTTCAAAGTCTCCAGCAGAACACCGATACGCTGGGAAGAAAGAAGTTCTGTCGGGTTGGGAGGAATATCGCCGCAGCAGATTACCGAAAGATTCTCCAGTAAAGCCACTTTCTGCACAAGACCTTCTCCGTTGTTATCTCCAACCAGAATATTGCTCAGCCCCGGCGAAAACCGCAGAGATAAAGTTCTTGCCATATTGGACAGACGCATATCCGCATCGATCAGCAGTACTTTCTTTCCTGCTTTCATAATATCATAAGCCAGATTGATGGAAGTGGTACTCTTCCCTTCGTGCGCAACGGTACTGGTGATACCGATCACACGGCTGCTATTTTCTCCGGCAAAACTGAAAAACACATTGGTACGAAGCCGCTTGTGTGCTTCTTCCATAGCAAAGGATCGGTTAGGGCCGATGCTGGCTATTTCTTCATTCTCTGAAACCGATTTTTCCTGTTTTCTGCTCATCCTGTATTCGTTCATCTTTTCTGTTCGTTTCCTCTGGCAGGTCCGGAATCACCGTACCCATAATATTTTTTGTAATACTTAAAATACTTCCTGTCGCCACTTCCGTCCGGAACGACAGCCAATACGGGAATATCTCCATACTTCTGTACCAGATATTCTTCGCTCCATACGGTTGTATCCAACAACGTTGGAACCATAATAACCGCACAGCCCAGCAGCAAACCGACCACCATACCAATGGAAGCATATCTCGTATAGCTGGGACTGGAACGTACAGCAGCCGTAACAGCATGGTCAACCAACCGGACAGAGCTGCCATCCACAATCTCTGCGATCCGTCTGGGCAGAATCTGTACAATCGTATCCACGATCAGCTTTGCTTCCTCTGGATCTGCGCTGGTCACTTCAATTTTGAAAATTTCCGTTCCGTTGACAGAGCCGGCTCTCACCATACTGTACAGGCTTTCGTATGTATACTTCAGATCCGCCTGTTCTATTACTTCTTCCAGCGTCACACGGCTCTTGAGAATAACCACATACAGATCCAGCAGGGTCTTTGCGGCATTCAGCTCCGAGGAAGAGATACTGAATGATGTACTGCCCACCTTCAGGGTTGTATTGTTTACATACATCATGGCAGACGATTTATACTGGGGTGTAATAAAAAATATTGCGTAGGAAAAAAAGATCGATCCCAGAAGAATCATTGAAATAATGATGATCCATGCCCTCTGCCACAACATTTTGAGCAGACGTATAATGTCTATTTCCAGGATATCATCCCGTTCCTGATTGTCCATGCTTGTTTCCTTTCGGTATATCTATATCCTTATGCTGCTGTGATCCCTGTTCTCATGTTCCGCTGTCATTCACCACAGAAAATCCGCTTCAGCTTCCGCTTTACGCGAAACCAGAACCAGCGCAAACGCCTGGTATGGTGCCACAGCACACAGTAAATTCTGTAAGACAACTGATCACAGCGGTATTCTTTTCCGTTTCGCCGGAATGATGTTACAACCGCAATGAACCAGGATCGCTCCACACCTTCCTCCAGGATAAACTGATTGTCCCCCGCACAGGTGTAGGTTGTCCCCGTTTTTACGATCCGGTGGAGAATGAATTTCCCATCCGGCCGCCGGTACAGAGGCAGATCATACTTGCGCAGTTCTCCTTGTATGGGCGAAAGGGTTACAGTGTCCCGCCCGCCCCGGAGCATGGGCAGCATACTGATTCCACGCGGCGTGAATGTATAGGAATGACCGGCTTCCAGACATTCCGTCATAATAGGCAAAAGCTCTTCCAGCCGTACATTCAGTTCAGACAAGGAAATTTAGTCCTTTCAGTTTTTCCACAAAATCCGCTACGTGAGCGACTGCGGTTTCTTCCTCCACATCATAGGCAGCCAGCAGTGCGGCAACCAGATCTTCCATTTCCGCTCCCTGCGCCAGACAGTCCCATAAAGTTTTGGCTGTAGGGTTCAGAGTAATCATACCGTTGAAATCAATATCACTGCCGGTAGGCACAGCAACACACTTCCCGGCGATTTCTTTCAGTACAAAACCATCTTTTAATTTCAGCATATTCTATCCTTTCCCGACATGGCGGCATACGAAACCTGTGCCGCAGACGGATCCATATTACATTCCATCCTCCAGACAGGCACTTTTTCCAGAAGAATCCCCATCAGTGTCAGCAGTTTTTCCATCATGGCAGGATTTTTGGAACGGACAGTCTGTGCCAGAATATCATAAATTGCCATAGTCCCGCTATATGGTTCGATCCGGTTCTCTTCCCCACGCTGCAGGACACAGATCCCACCAACAGGTACCCGAACATTGAGGCTGACATCATGCTTTCCGCTCCAGGGGGTTCCGTATGCGTAAAAGCTGCCTTCCTCCAAACGGAGAGCCGGTTTATCATCGTTCAGAATCTGCGCTCTTTCCCCGAACACCTGCAGCCAGAGTTTCGTATGGGTAGACTTTCCCGTACCGCAGGGAGCGGAAAACAGGTAAGCACGCCCGTCCATCACCACAGCAGATGCATGAAGCAGCATCCCGTCATATTCCAGAAGCTGTCTGTAAAAACTGCTTCCTGTAGACAGATATTCGCAGCTATCCTCGGAAAGATGCGGTGCCATCTTCTGCAGATTCTGCCATTGGGAATGGATCACAATATCCGGTTCCCCTGTTTCTTCCGTAAGATATGGTTTAGCCTGTTCCACCGTCCGTCCGAAACTTTCCATCTGTACCATCAGACCGGCAATTCTGTAAAGCTGTGTCATGAAAACTCCTTACAGAAACAATTATCCATCATTTATGATGTTATATTCAGTTTATTATACCATATATACCTCAAAAATGGAAGTACTTTTTCAAAAATTCAATTCTTGAAACTTTCTGAAACACTCCAAAAAAATATCGGCAGCTTTGCGGAAACGTTCTGAATTGACTTTTGTTTATCTTCATGTTATAATATATCAATACTACATCATTATCAGAAAAATTGTATTTTACTGTACTTTTATATAAAAAGGAGTGCGCTTTGGAAAGAAACGAAATGCTCAGAGAATTTACTTTTCAGGATCTGCAGCACATTTTCCTGCAAAGACTCCGCTGGCTGCTCCTGATCCCCGCACTGTGTACGGTGATCCTGTACGGTTATGCGCAGTTCATGCTGGTACCCCAGTATACCTCCACTGCCACCATGTATATTCTGAGGCAATCCGGAGATGAGCTGACCATCAACGAAGCCGTAAACGACTATAACCTGGCACTCAAGCTGGTAAACGACTGTACCTACCTGTTGAGAAGCCATACCGTAATCGATACCGTCCGGGAAGAGCTTGCTCTGTCGGATTCCTACAATGCGCTGTGCGGACGTATTACCACAAACACCCCCACAGATACCCGTATTCTGGAGGTTACCGTGCGGGCGGACACACCGGAGATGGCACGGGATATTGTCAACCGGATCTGCGCTGTAGGTGCCGAGAGCATCAATAATGCACTCGGGTTCAAACAGATCACCGTTTTTGACCCCGGGATCCTCCCGGAAGAGCCCTGCAACAGCATCGGTATCCAGATATATGCGCTGGCTGCTACCGTTTCCGCCCTGATCGTCTTTCTCATTTTTTCTGTGTGGTATATGCTGGATAATACGATCCATACCGCCGCCGATGTGGAACGATATCTGGGGCTGAGCATACTGGGTGACATTCCCGATGCCAACAGCAAAAACGGTCATCGCTGCGGCTGCAAATACGGATATGTAAACAATCACACCGGCAGACAAACAAAATCTTATGGCAGCAGAAAGGAAAAATAATCATGGATCCGATCCATCTGATACTCCCAGGCGAAAATGATTATTTCACAGCGGAAGCCTACAAGGTTCTGCGAACCAATCTGCAGTTCTGCGGGCAGGACGTCCGTGTGATCGCATTTACAAACTGTCTGGCGGATGAAGGAAAAACCACTGTTGCTCTGCATACAAGCCGCAGCTTTGCCCAGCTTGGGGAAAAGGTGCTGTTTCTGGACACGGATATGCGTAAATCCGTGATCGCCGACAGAAATACCGATATACAAAATGCCCGTGGACTGAGCGAGGTGCTCAGAGGGTTGTGTTCATTTGAAGAAAGCGTGTACCCGGTGGAGGATCTGCCGCTGGATGTTCTGCCTGCCGGTCAGTTTCCGCCCAACCCGGTGGAGCTGCTGAGCGGACGGCATTTTTCCGATCTGATGGCGATGTGCCGCAGCCGTTATGATTACATCATTGTGGACACACCGCCGCTGGGCGAAGTGATCGATGCTGCTGTTGTCGCCCGCCACTGTGACGGGATGGCTTTGGTCATAGGCAGTAAGAAGGTTCGCTGCCGCCATGCACAGGATGTGATTGAGCAGATCCGCAAAAGCGGCTGCAGGATCCTTGGGGCTGTGCGGAATGGGTGATGAAATAGATATGAAGAAAACCGGTTAGGATTATAACCGGCTTTTTCATTCAAAAATAAGGGTGTGTTGCGTACATCAAATGACGTATGCAACACACCTCTCCTAGGTATTCAACTGAATATCAAGACTCAAACATAATAAAGTTCCGTCTGATCAGTCTCTTCCGAGTTCATTGTCTTCAGTTTCAACGGATTCAGTGATGACATCAACAACACTAAACTCGATGATTTCAATCTCCGGCTTAATATAATCCATCATAAATTTTTCCTCCTTTATAATTTTTTAACTCAACCAGCAAAACGCTGATTAGCAGCATGAATGTAATTTCCAAGCGCAGGAGCAATCTCTTTATCTTTCAGTGCAGTCTGGCTGGTGGATGTGCTGTTCATTTTATTATTTATCCATGTTTCAGCGCAGAACTGGCTTATATTACCATATACTCTTTCCCCATTTTCTGTATAGAAAGGTCTTACGGTAACAAGCTCGTCAAGATGCTTGGCAGCTACACCTTCGATCTTAACAGAATATTCGCCAGAACTATACTCAAAGCCTTCAATAGTCAAAACTTCGCCGTCACCTATCTGATACTCAATACCGAAACCAGACTTTCCAGATAAACCATCTTCAACATAATATACTTTATACTGAATGGTTCCTTCCAGAACTAATGAGTAACCATTCTCTTTAAATCCATTAAGCTCATCACCCTTAACACGAGTGATATTTGTTAACATATCCGTCGTAAATGTGTATCCATCAAAGCCCTCATTCATCAGCGTATCCGTCTTATAATTAAAACGAACCTGAGCAGCGGCGCCATAATTCATGAGTGCCGCAGCAATATTCTTTTCCTTGGCATCGTTCTTTTTATTGACACACCAAGTCAGAGGACTGTATGTTTCTATAGAAGTATAATGAGTTTTACCATCAATTACAATATAACCGACAACGTACTGAAGATCACTCATTTGCTTTGCCGGAATACCATCGCTGCGGAAACTGTATTCTGCTTTACCCTGATAAATACCTTCATCACGAATCGCATTGTTGTGCCAG
>JAFZET010000264.1 GCA_017560565.1 Clostridia bacterium
CGGGAAGCTGCGGGTTTCTTTGGACGGCAACGAAGAGGTTCTGGAAGCCGGGGACTCCATCTACTACGACAGCAGCAAGCCCCACGGCATGGTAGCAATGGACGGAGACTGCCGTTTCCTTGCCATCATCATCGCCAACGGCGGCACTGCCTATGATTATCCCGATCAGCAGTACGAAGAATTACCCGCCGCTTCCGTTGAAAATACGCTGGTACCTCTGCCGGAAAATGCTGTTGCACTGAACTTCATCGAATGCACTGAAGCAAACGGCAGACTGCAGAAGATCGCCTTCACAAACGAAGACAAGTACAACTTCGCTTACGACACCGTGGACGCCATCGCCGCCAAGACTCCCGACAAGATGGCACTGCTCCACCTGGATGTGAATAAGAACGAACGCCGCTTCACATACCGAGACATTTCCCTGCTGTCCAACCGTGCCGCCAACTATTTTGAATCTCTCGGCATCAAGCACGGCGATACCGTTATGCTGGTACTCAAGAGACACTGGCAGTTCTGGATCGCTTCCATCGCTCTGCACAAGCTGGGCGCCGTTGCCATCCCCGCCACCCATATGCTGGTAGAACACGACTTTGAATACCGCTACAAGGCTGCCAGCGTAGCCGCCGTTGTCTGCACTGCCGACGGGGAAACCGCTATGCACGCTGAAAATGCGGAAAAGCTGGTGGATCAGGACATCATCAAGATCATCGCCAATGGTCAACGGGCCGGCTGGCACTCCTTCGATGATGAGTTCATGGCATTTCCCGACACGCTGGAACGCCGGATGAATGCCTGTGGCAATGAGACCATGTATATGCTCTTCACCTCCGGTACCACCGGTTATCCGAAGATCGCCGCACACAGCTACAAGTACGCTCTGGGACACTACATCACTGCCCGTTACTGGCATAACTGCGACCCAAGCGGCATCCACTTCACCATCTCCGATACCGGCTGGGGTAAGGCTCTCTGGGGCAAGCTGTACGGTCAGTGGCTCTGTGAATCCTGCGTATTCGCCTATGACTTTGAAAAATTCGATGCGGAAGATCTGCTGCCCCTGTTCGCCAAGTACCAGATCACAACCTTCTGCGCACCTCCCACCATGTTCCGCTTCTTCATCAAGGCGGGCATCGAAAACTACGATCTGTCTTCCCTGAAACACTGCACCATCGCCGGGGAAGCGCTGAACCCCGAAGTTTTCAACAAGTTCAAGGAATACACCGGTCTGTCCCTGATGGAAGGCTTCGGGCAGACGGAAACCACTCTGGTCATCGGGAACTTTGTGGGTGATACCCCCAAGCCCGGCTCCATGGGTCATCCTTCTCCGCTGTACGATGTAGATATTGTGGATTACGACGGCAAGTCCTGCGAAGTGGGTGAAACCGGTGAAATCGTGATCCGCACCACGGAAGCCGTTCCCGCAGGGCTCTTCAAGGGGTACTATCGGAACGAAGAGGCTACAAAGGAAGCATGGCACGACGGATACTACCACACCGGCGACACTGCATGGCGTGACGAAGACGGCTACTTCTGGTATGTGGGACGCACGGACGACGTCATCAAGTCTTCCGGCTATCGGATCGGGCCCTTTGAAATCGAATCCGTGATCATGGAACTTCCCTATGTTCTGGAATGTGCCATCACCGCAGTACCGGACGAAATCCGCGGACAGATCGTCAAGGCATCCATCGTACTGGTCAAGGGTACGGAAGGCACCGATGCTCTGAAGAAGGAAATCCAGAACTACGTCAAGGAACACACCGCACCTTACAAGTATCCCAGAATCGTGGAATTCATGGACGAACTGCCGAAAACCATCTCCGGCAAGATCCGCCGCGTGGAACTGCGCAGCCGGGATCAGAAATAACCAGACATATCCGGATCCGATCTGTATTTCAGGTCGGATTTCCGTTTTGGAAATGTAAATATTCCCGTTCCCTTATTGATTTTCCGTTTTTTATATTGTATAATAATTCTGTTATATTCTATATGCAGAAAGGATGTTTACTACATGAATGAATTTCTGAACTCCGAACTGGGTGCATTCCTGTTCAACCAGGTTGTTCCCTATCTCTGGCAGATCATCGGTGCTCTGCTGGTGCTGCTCATCGGCTTCAAGCTTACCAATGTTCTCACAAAGAAGCTGGCTGCTTCCAAAGGCTTTGAAAAGATGGATTCCAACATGGCTTCCTTCCTGACCAGCGCACTGAAAGTTACTCTGAAGCTGGTTCTGGTGATCGTTGCCGTGTCCATGGTCGGCATCCAGACCTCCGCACTGATCGCCGCACTGACCACCTGCGGGGCCGCCATTGCTCTGGCTCTGCAGGGCGGACTGTCCAACATTGCCGCCGGTGTCATCATCGTACTGTGTCGTCCCTTCCATGTAGGCGACTTCATCAATGCCGGAGATGTTGCCGGTGTCGTTAAGGAGATCGGCATTTACTACACCACGATCATCACACCCGACAACCGCCGCATCATGATGCCCAACGGTGCGCTGTCCAACAGCACCATCACCAATCTGTCCACCGAAGCCACCCGCCGCATCGACTTTGATCTCAATGTTGCCACCACATCCGACATCGATCTGGTTCGCAAGGTACTGCTTGCCACCGCAGGCAACGATGAATGCGTACTGCAGGATCCCGCTCCCGAGGTTATGATCGCCGGACATGAAGACGGTGCCATCCAAGTGAAACTCCGTCTGTGGGTTGCTTCCGAGAATTACTGGGCTGTATACTTCTCCATGTTCGAGGATGTGAAGAAGGCATTCAACCAGTTCGGCATCGAAATCCCCTACAAGCAGCTTGACGTACATCTGGACAAGTAATTCTCCCAAAACAAAAAGAAAAGCGACTGTTTTCACGCAGCCGCTTTTCTTTTTGTTGGGTTTTGGTCAGATTTCGTACCAGTGTTCCGGATCTTCCAGTGCCATGCGCCCCTTTTCCAGGATACCCATGATGGCGATGGTTTCGGCGTGGTCTACCTTTACGTCGCCGGTACGGAAGAAGTCGATCAGATCCACGATAAAGTTGGCAAAGTAATCAGAACAGTCCGGGATCACAGCCACACCGCCGGAGGTATACTTGATCTGCATATTGAATGCGCCGGATTCGTAGGTGTTCATGGTAGCACGTCTGCCGTCCTTGAAGTCGATCAGCAGACCGGGGGTCTTTGCGGTGCCGATGCTCATCACCCGGCGGACTTCACTGCCCATCAGGGTCACGATGGGTTCCACCTGGTGGATGGCGTAGATCGGGAACACGCCGGGACCCCGGGAGCTGATAAAATCGATACCGTTCTTATCGGCGGCTTTTACTTCATTGGCGAACCGGAGGGCAGAAGAGGAGAAGCAGGGCGTGCCGTGGGCTTCTGCGTTGGCAAAGATCTCTTCGGCTTCTCTGCGGGAGCAGGCAAAGGTCTTGTCGATGTAGGTGCGCTTGCCGGAAGCCAGAGGGAGCTTGCACAGTTCAGGGTGCATTTCCGGGTTGTCGGGAGAGAGCACCACCAGACAGTCGTTTTCTTCGATGACCTGTTCAATGGTGGCGGCGTGCTTTACGCCATACTGTTCGCACCACTGTTCGCTGGTCATGCCGGTACGGGGGGAGGCGATCATGCCGTAA
>JAFZET010000265.1 GCA_017560565.1 Clostridia bacterium
CAGCCCAGTTTCTCTCCGTCGATGAACACCAGACGCCGGTCGTCCGCTACGATATTGTGGAGCTGGTGAAGGAATTCTCCCAGACGGGCATCCGTGGTGGTCAGCAGTCCGGGCATGACCAGCTCCCAGTTGTTGTAAGTGCCGTTGTTTTTCCCGTTTACATGCATGGCAGGAAGTTTGTGTTCAAATGTAATCATGGTAATGTCCTCCTGTACGGATCATGGTTTCTGCGGTACAAGATCGATGACGACCACCTCCGGACGGTTGAAGACCCGGGGCAGATCGTTTTTACAAAGCCCCCGGCTGACGATCATGTCAGTATTTCCAAGGGTGTATCTGCCGCCGGTATACAAGGGAAAATATCCCTGATTCGGTGCAAACAGACCGTTTGGCAGAAAGGGAAGCCGTATCTGTCCGCCGTGTGCATGACCTGCCAGCACCAGATCAAAGGGAGAGTTGGTATATTCGGTCGTCTTCTCCGGACGATGGGACAGCAGGATGGAAAAATACGGACTGTCTGCCGCGGCTTCCTCAGCCAGTGTCAGCTGACCGTACCAGGTTTCTCTGTCGGGCGTTCCGTATATACCCATGTCATGAAAACCGGTGGGATCATCAATGCCGCCGATGAGGATGGTCTGGTTTTCTGTGGTGAACGAAACGGTATCTCCTGCCAGTACGGTCACACCGTAGGAGATTATCAGTCCGTTCAGGATCTTTACTTCCTCCGACCAGTGCTCATGATTGCCGGTGATATAAAAGCAGGGGTACAGATCCGCAATGCCGTCCAGAAGGTCGACGCTTCCCTGATGTGAGGTTATATCGTCGAAAATATCGCCGCCCAGACAGATGATGTCCGGTTCTGTCCGGTGGATCATCCGGAGCAGGTCTTTCTGTTCTTCGCCATAATAGCAGCTGTGCAGGTCTGTCAGCAGTACCACCCGTACCGGTGCGGAGAGCTTTTCGCTTTCCACTGTATAACGGACGACCCGCAGGGATTCCGAAAAAGCATACAGGAGCAGCAGGATTCCCGTGAGGATGAGAAGACCGATGGGAAAGCGGCGGTGGGAGGAGGAGGTTTTGGACATGGTATCTCCTGTGTGGATAAAATTGAGGATCAGACAGGTTTTACGCTGACCTCACCTGTGGATACAGCCTGCACGGAGCCGTCCTCTCTCTGTACCAGCAGACGGAAATCCCGGTCTACATCCAGACAGATGCCGCTGCCTTTTTCACTGCCCCAGAGGATCTGCACCGGCTGTCCCCGCAGAAACAATCTGTCTCTGTATGCCTGCCAGAACTCTTTTTCCCGGAGTCTGGGATAGCAGCCGAAAAAGCGGTTCACAATTTCCGCTGCCAGCTGTGGACGCATATCCTCTCCCGGATCTCCGAATACCGATGCGGCAATGGAGGTAAGTTCCGGCGGAAAATCCCCTTCCGGTGAGGCTACATTGACGCCGATCCCCAGCACCGCATACTGCAGGGCACTGCCGTCCGGTGTAAAAGCCGCTTCCGTCAGAATGCCGCAGACCTTTCTGCCGTCCAGATATATGTCGTTTACCCATTTGATGCCGGTCTTTCTTCCGCTGACCGCTTCTATGGCTTCGCTGACACAGACGGCGGCACAGGTGGTGATGGACAGGGCTTCTTCCGGCGGGATGGCAGGACGGAGGAGCAGACTCATGTACAGTCCGGTGCCGGCAGGCGAAAAAAAAGTCCGTCCCAGTCTGCCTCTGCCGGCGGTCTGCTGTCCGGCAATGACCAGAGTTCCTTCCGGTGCATGGGCTTCTGCAAGGGTTTTACAGCGCAGGTTGGTGGAATCGATGGTTTCGTGCAGCTCAATCTCCGGCAGGGAATGGGTGAGCAGGCTTGTTATCCGATCTTTTGAAAACATGAGAACCTCTTTGGGCGGTCAGAATACTGATTGAAATTACTTTCTTTTTATCAGTATACCATATTTCTGATAACGGGTCAAGGCGGAAGTTTTGATAAGCCATTGACAGCCGGGGGAAAATATGGTACTCTGTAAACAGAATTCACAGTATGCAAAGGAGGCATTCTATGAAACGGTTTATTGCGACAGAAATGGGGATCCGGGCGGACAGCGGTATTTGTCTGACGGAAGCACTGACAGAACTGTTTGCCGGTCTGCCGGCGGATTGTGAGATCTTCTTCCCGGCGGGACGGTATTACTGGTCAAAACCGGTGCTGATCGACGGTAAGGAAAACCTGACGGTCTGCGGGGAGGCGGGGACGGTGTTTGTTACCCACTTTACCCCCTGGGATGATCCGGCGGAAAACAACAACGGTTTCAACTGCAGAAACTGCCGGAATCTGACCTTCCGGAATCTGACATGGACTACGGACAACCCCACCAGCTGTGCCGGGAGAGTGGTTTCCGTGGACTGTGAAAACCACACCTATGATGTGGACATAGATCCCCAGTTCCCCATTACCGGATGGGAGCATTTCTGGGGTACGGATACCTGTGACGAAGAGGGTACGCCGGACTATGTGATCGAGACCTACGACCGGATCGTGAAGGAAGAGATTCCGGGTGAAAACGGAAATCTGCGGGTGAAATTTACCGGTACAAAGTATGAGAATCTGGGAAACAACCGGATCCGGGTCTTTATGCCTGCACACTGGAATCTGTCCCGCCTGACCATCGGACACCGGGTGCTGTACCGGTATCTGATTTACGGCAGCACTGTATACCACTTTGCCGGATGCCACAACGTGCTTCTGCAGCATATCGAGATTGAGCGGTGTACCAGTATGGGTGCTGTGATCGCCCCCCGATGCTCCGATTTTATATTTGACGATTTCAATATCCGATCGCCCAAAGGGGACAATGCCCTGTATGCCGCCAATGCGGACGGTATTCATGTGACAGGGCTGTCCGGTTATCTGCACATGAAGGACTGTGATTTTGTGGGGTTGGGTGATGATGCACTGAACATCCACAGTACTGCAGGGGAAGTGGAAAGCTGGGATCCCGTGACGGGAAAAATGTCCTGTATCTACCGGAACCGTGCTATGGAGCCGGGAAAGCTGGGACCTCTGTGGGCCAAAGGCGGGGACAATATTATTGTATACGACCGGAATACCTTCCTGGAAAAAGGGAAGCTGCATCTGACCGATTATAAGGATGGCATTGCCGCAGTGGATTCTGTAACGGGTGAAGTGGG
>JAFZET010000266.1 GCA_017560565.1 Clostridia bacterium
CCTGCGGCGTCCCCGGTCATCTCCGGGACAGAACGCTTGCCGAGATCCGTGCGCTGGATCCCTGCTACCGTGAAAAGTTCGGCGAACAGTTTGCCGGTCAGGTACAGGTTCCCACGCTGCAGGAGCATCTGGCATTGGTGAAGGAAAAGAATCCTTCCCTGAAGCTGGGGGTGGAGATCAAGGAATACACGGAGGAAACCGTGGACATCACCATCGCCGCACTGGAAGAGTACGGCTTTGATATCCGCACGGACTGCTGGTTCTATGCCTTCAACGGTCGGATCATCCGGTATTTGAAGGAACAGTACGGTGCCCGTACCATGGGATATCCGGACATCCAGATGAAGGAATTCTGCGGGTACGAATGGTATGATGAGATTGGGCTTTCCATGATGTTCGTAAAGTCCGAGCTGTGTGCCTTCTACCGTGCCAAGGGAATGCCCATGCATCTGTACTGTGCGGACAATGAAGCGGATGTGCGGCTCTGCATGGAGCAGGGTGCATCCCTGATCACCGCCAACGATCCCCGTGCGCTTCTGCAGATCGTAAACAAATGACAACGCAAAAACAGACGACCTTTCCGCTTTTCCGGATCCGCCGTCTGTTTTCTCTTTTTTACAGGATGATGCAGACCAGCCCGCTTGCTCCTTCGTTGATGATTTTGGACAGGGTCTCACCAAACTTTTCTCTGGCATCCTCCGGAAGATGCGCCATTTTTTCCGTCAGGCTGTCGCCCACCAGATCATACAGCGTCCGTCCCAGCATATTGGTATCCCAGATTCCTTCGGGATTTTCCGTAAATTCCTTTGTCAGATACCGTACCAGCTCCTCCGACTGCTGTTCCGTACCCACAATGGGATGGACTTCGGCGGATATGCCGGTACGGATCATGTGAATGGAAGGTGCGTGTGCCCGGAGTCTGACCGCAAAACCGCCGGCCTGCTTTACAATCTCCGGTTCTTCCAACTGCAGATCCGCCACCTCCGGCATGACGATTCCGTATCCTTTGGTATTCACATCCCGGATGGCGGCGGAAAATTTGTCGTATTCCTTTTTGGTTTCCGCAAGGGAAGAAAGGGCTTCCAGCAGTTCTGTTTCGTCCGCCATTTCGATTCCCGTCATCCGGGACAGCAGGCGGTAATACAGACTGTCCGGCAGACGCAGGGTCATGGCGGCACTGCCCTCTCCGGCATTGATGCCATCCACCGTCACGGCTGTATCATCGTTTCCCCCGGTGTACGGCAGTATGGTACTGACCACCGCCGTCCGTATGGCTTCACACAGACCGCTGTTCACCGCCTGCAGCTTTCCCACGTCCCCGAGGGCTTCGGTGATGTTCTGCAGAATCTTCTCCTGCAGAGCGGATTCTTCCCGGAAAATCCCAAGCCAGGGCGGTAGATGCACCGCAATCTCCCGGATGGGAAATTCCAACAGTACCATTTCCAGGATGTGGTCGATATCTTCTGCGGACAGCTCCAGACAGTTGACCAGCGCCACCGGTACACTGTATTTTTCTTCCAGATCCAGAGCAAGCCGGATAGAGCTTTCACTTTCCGGACGAGCGGAATTGCAGATAATAGCAAATGGCTTGCCGATCTCCTTCAGCTCCCCGGCGATCCGTTCTTCCGCACCGATATAGTTGTCTCTGGGTATATCCCCCACCGTACCGTCTGAGGTCACCAGCATACCGATGGTGGCGTGCTCCGTGATGACCCTCTGGGTACCGGTCTCGGCGGCTTCCTCAAAGGGAACGGGAGTTTCCGACCATGGTGTGTGTACCATACGGGTCTGTCCGTTCTCATCCGTTCCCAGTACCTCCGGGATCAGATATCCCACACAGTCGATCATTTTTACCCGGCATTCCGTGTCTCCCGTGCGGATCTTCACCGCTTCGTCCGGGACAAATTTGGGCTCCGTGGTCATCACCGTTCTTCCGCCGGCACTCTGTGGCATTTCGTCTCTGGCACGGCTGCGGTCATATTCCCCCGGTATGGCGGGAATCACCACAGACTCCATGAACCGGCGGATGAAAGTGGATTTTCCGCTGCGCACCGGACCCACCACGCCGATGTAGATCTCGCCCCCCGTCCGTTCCGCTATATTCTTATAAATGCTGGGACTGGCTGTAATACTGGACATAAAAACCTCCCGTCTGCTGTTCGTCTGTCCCAATATATGCGTGCATACCGGGATTTAGACGCCCCTCAGACGGGAGAATTTTCATACCTTTGCTTTTTTCAGAACATGGAAAGCTGATTGGTTTTGGACAGACCTTTCAGCGCATTGTTCCGTTCCAGAATTTCCAGCACGGATTTGGACATTTTTGCTTCCTGCTGCAGCTGATCGATGGAGTAGATCTCCGTCCGGTCACGGGCATTCATGATGCTTTCCGCCGCATTGGCACCGATGCCGGGCAGGGATGAGAACGGCAGGCGGATCTTTCCGTTTTCCGGAATGTACTTGCTGGCATGGGACTTATGGATGTCCACCGGCAGAAATTCGTAGCCTCTCTGGTAATATTCATTGATGAGCATCAGGGCATCCGCCACGTCCACATCCTTCTGGGACAATTCATTGCGCCGCTTGTTCATATCTGCCAGGGTAGTTTTCACGTGTTCCCTGCCACCCATGACGATCTCACCGTCAAAGCCGTCCGGTGCGGCGGAGAAATACCCTGCATAGAACGCTACGGGATGATAGATCTTGTACCACATCAGCCGGATGGCGTCCAT
Organism: Clostridia bacterium; assembly: GCA_017560565.1. GTDB lineage: Bacteria > Bacillota > Clostridia > Oscillospirales > CAG-272 > UMGS1696. The sequence goes on from JAFZET010000266.1 coordinate 2,733, forward strand.
TACATAAGCCGCCGCATGGGCTTTCGGGAACATATACCGGATCTTCTGCAGGGAGTCGATATACCACTGGGGAACATTGTGCTCCAGCATGGCGTCCTGCATATCCTGAGGAATGATGACCCCCTTTTTGTTTTTCCGCACGAACTCCATGATCTTGAAGGAAAGGCTCTTGTCCATGTGGTATTTGTGGATCAGGGTCATCATAATGTCGTCACGGCACCCGATCACATCGGAAATGGTGCAGACCTTGTCCGCAATCAGATCCTGTGCGTTCCCCAGCCAGCAGCCGGTACCGTGGGTCAGACCGGAGATCTGCAGCAGGTCTGTGAAGTTTTTCGGCTGTGCATCCATCAGAACCCCGCGGATAAACCGGGTACCCATTTCAGGAAGCCCCAGAGTGGCGGTCTTGGAGTCGATCTGCTCCGGAGTCACGCCGATGGGATCGGTGGAAGTAAAGCTCTGGTACACCGCCGCATCACTCAGAGGCACATCCAGTACAGGCACACCGGAATACTCTTCCATACGCTTGTACTTGGTGGGAATATCGTGTCCCAGAATGTCCAGCTTCAGGATGGTGTCGTGGAGATATTTGAACTCGAAATGGGTGGTGATGATATCGGAGTTGGGGTCGTCTGCCGGATGCTGTACGGGAGAAAAATCGGTGATATCATATTCCGCCGGTACAACGATAATCCCGCCGGGATGCTGACCGGTGGTACGCTTGACCCCCACGCAGCCTGCTACCAGTCTGTCTATTTCCGCACGGTTGACAGAAATTCCCTTGTCTTCCAGATAATGCAGGATATACCCGTACGCCGTTTTGTCCGCCAGTGTGCCGATGGTTCCTGCCTTGAACGCCTTGCCCGTACCGAACAGGACTTCGGTAAACTTGTGTGCGTCCCCCTGCACGTCTCCGGAGAAGTTCAGGTCAATGTCGGGGGTTTTGTCTCCTTTGAACCCAAGGAAGGTCTCGAAAGGAATATCGTGACCGTCCCGTTCCAGAAAAGTACCGCAATTCGGGCAGTTCCGGTCAGGCAGGTCAAAGCCGGAACCAACAGCACCGCCTTCGATAAACTCATTCCACTTGCACTTGGGACAGCGATAGTGGGGCGGCAGCGGATTCACACGGGTGATCCCCGCCATGGTTGCGGCAAAGGAGGAACCCACAGAACCGCGGGAACCCACCTGATACCCTTTGGATTCACTATTTTCCACCAGTTTACGGGCGATGATATACATGATGGCAAACCCGTTGGAGATGATGGAGTTCAGTTCTCTTTCCAACCGTTCCGACACCACCTCCGGCAGGGGATCGCCGTACAGATCCTTAGCCAGATTCCAGCATTTGGTGGTCAGTTCTTCTTCCGCACCTTCGATATGCGGCGGATAGTTGCCGTCGGGGATGGGACGCACCACTTCGATACGGTCGGCGATCCGGTTCGGGTTGGTGATAACCACTTCCCTTGCCAGCTCTTCCCCAAGATAGTCAAATTCCGCCAGCATTTCTTCCGTAGTGCGGTAATACAGGAAGGTTTCCTTGTCAGCATCCTTGAATTTCATACCGGACAGGATGATCCGGCGGTAAATTTCGTCCTCCGGATTCAGATAATGGGCATCACAGGTGGCGCAGACCGGAATCCCGGCTTTTTTTCCGAGTTCGATGACCCGGCGATTCAGGTTCCGCAGTTCCTCCTCATCCTTCACCAATCCCTGTTCGATCATGAAGCTGTTGTTGGAGATAGGCTGAATTTCCAGATAATCGTAGAACTGTGCCATTTCCAGCAGGTCAGATTCCGAGCGTCCTTCCCGGATGGCGGAAAACAGCTCTCCCGCCTCACAGGCAGCACCGATAAGCAGCCCTTCTCTCAGTTCTTCCAGATGGGAGCGAGGGACTCTGGGGTTTCTGCGGTAGTATTTCAGATACCCGTCGGATACCAGCTTGTACAGGTTCTTCATCCCGGTCTGGTTCTGCACCAGAATAATCATGTGGTAGGTTTTCAGCTTCAGCGGATCGGCTTTTTCGCTCATGGCATAGTTCATCAGTCCGATGTTGGAAATTCCCTCCTCTTCCAGACTGGCAGCCATGCAGAAATAGATCTGTGCCAGCATTTCCGCATCATCGCAGGCACGGTGGTGGTTAAAATCCCCCAGATCATAGTGCTTTGCCAGGGTATCCAGCTTGTGGTTCTTCAGATCGGGGTTCATGTACCGGGACATGGCAAGGGTATCCAGATAAGGATTGGTAAAGGGCAGCCCCAGATTTTCCGCCGCCTGCCGGATGAAGCCCGTATCGAATGCGGCATTGTGGGCAATCAGCAGTTTATCTCCCACAAACTCGAAAAACTTCGGCAGTACCACTTCGATTCCCGGTTCGTTTGCCACCATTTCGTCCGTGATCCCGGTCAGCTCCACGATATTTTTCGGGATCGGCTCTCCCGGATTCACCAGCATATTGAACCGTTCCAGCACCTTGCCTCCTTGGATCCGTACCGCACCGATTTCGGTGATCTTGCAGCTGACGGCAGAAAGACCGGTGGTTTCAATATCGAACACAACGCATTCATCGGAGAACGCAATATCCTCCCCTTTATAGGAGGCACGGAAGGTATCGTCCACATAGTAGGCTTCTACGCCGTACAGGATCTTTATATCCTTGCCGTCTTTTTTCAGACCGTCTGCAGCCAGCATTGCCACAGGAAAAGACTGCAGATTGCCGTGGTCGGTGATAGCGATGGCCTTGTGTCCCCATCTGGCTGCCGTTTTCACCACTTCATCGGCTTTGGTGGTAGCATCCATAGCGGACATACAGGTATGCAGATGGAGCTCCACCCGTTTTTCTTCGGATTTGTCCTGCCGCAGTACCGGTTTCACCTGCAGGATATCCGTATACTGCATAAACAGTTCCCCATCGAATGTATCTCTTTTGATACTGCCCCGGACAGCGTACCGTTTGCCTTTGCCCCATAACCCCATGGTTTCCTCCATCTGCTCGATGGGAACCGTCAGTTTGATATAGATCGATGCCTCTTTGTCGGTCATGGCTACGGTGATCATGGTTTTATCGCCTTTGCGGGTATCCTTGCTCTGGATGTCAAACACTTCTCCCAGGATCACCGCCGTTTTTATGGTATTGCTGACAGCCCGCAGGGGCATAGCGTTTTCCAGAGAAAATACCTCCCCGAAAACCACCGTCGGTTCCGCTACATTGAAGACCATTTTCCCGGAACGAACCACATCTTCGCTCAGCCACTCCGCCGCATCTTCTCCGGTAAACAGGGAAGCAACCTTTGGCAGAGCCGGTTTCTCCGGTTCCGCTTCGGCAGGAGCCTCTCCCGTTTCGGCACGCTTGGCGGCTTCCGCTTCCAGACGTTCCGCCTCCCGCATGATCAGGACTGACTGGGACTGGAGCTGGGCAAGCTGTCCCTGCATAAAGGCTTCATACTGGGACTGGGCATTGTCTGCCTGCACGATCTCCACTTTATAGGACAGACCGAATTCGCTGTAAATGATGCCTGCAATCACGTCGCTGGTTCTGGCCAGATCCAGCAGAGAGATACCGCCGTGGGTAAAGGGGATCTTCAGCCGCAGGGTATCTTCTTCTGTTTCCAGTTCATACCGGTTGAAAAAGCCGTTGATGACCACGCCCACTCTGGCTGCTTCCGTCAGAATCTCGGACATATACTCTGTGGAAAACAGCTCTTCCGGATACCGGGGCAGGATCCGCATCTGTGCCAGCTCATAAGTACGGGCGATTTCCCCCTCCAGCTCGTACAGGTCTTTTTTTCGGTACAGCTTCGGCAGAGCGCACCGCACCTCGGCGATCCGGTTTTCTCTGTCCAGACGTACCTTCACATCCGCCGCAGCATCAAATATTTCCTTATGTATACCAAGAGGGATGAACCGCTTGAACACATCCCCCAGTTTTCTGTCAGCCATGGCAGTCCCCGCTTTCTGCCGCCAGATCATCCCGGATCATGGTCAGAAGGGCTTTAGGCAGATCCTCTTCCGGTACCTTTTCGCCGGGCTTCCCTTTCCGGAACACCAGACCGCAGCCTTTGCCGCCAGCCAGTCCATAATCTGCTTCTCTGGCTTCCCCCGGACCGTTGACCACGCAGCCCATGATAGCGACATTCAGCGTTTTCCCATGGGTGTCCAGCGTTTCCAGCATGGCTTTGCACTTTGCCTGCAGTGCGATCAGATCAATCTCCGTGCGTCCGCAGGTGGGACAGGATATGATATTGACTCCGCCCTTTTCCCAGCGCCCGGAGGCTTTCAGGATCTCCCTGGCAGCACGGATTTCCTCTGTCGGATCCGCAGTCAGGGAAACACGGATGGTGTCCCCGATGCCCTCCGTCAGCAGAGCACCGATGCCTATGGCGTTTTTCACCAGTCCCGAATAACTGTCCCCCGCCTCGGTCACGCCCAGATGGATGGGATAATCGGAAGCCTTTGCCACGATACGGCAGGCTTCGATCATGGAAGCCACCGTGGAGGATTTGATAGACAGCACAATATCGTGAAAACCGTATTTTTCCAGCATCTCCGCCTGCCCCAGAGCCGATTCCGCCAAGGCTTCCGGTGTGGGGGAGCCGTATTTTTCCAGCAGTTTTTGATCCAGAGAACCGCTGTTGACGCCGATACGGACGGGAACCCCCGCTGCACCGCAGGCTCTTGCCACTTCTTCCACCTTCCACGCTTCACCGATGTTGCCGGGATTGATCCGGATCTTGTCGGCACCCTGACGGAGGGATTCCAGCGCGATTCTGTAATCGAAATGGATGTCTGCCACCAGCGGCACTTTGCAGCCTTTTGCTTTGGCATAAGGAAAAATTGCCGCATCTTCCACCGTGGGAACTGCCATACGGACAATTTCGCACCCCATTTTCTCCAGAGCCAGAATCTGGGCGGTGGTGCCCTCCAGCTCCCGGGCAGGGATATTGGTCATGGACTGAATGGATACCGGAGCTTCTCCTCCAATACGCAGGTTCCCCACCTGTACCACTCTCGTCTTGTGTCTGTACATACCGTAAGCCTCACTTTATTAATCGAAAATATACAGGGATATTATACCATATCTTTCGGTAAAATCATAGCTTCCTTTTGAAAAAACAAAAGAAATCCGCAGTTTCCCACGGATTTCGCTCATTTTATATCAGATTCATGATATCCTTGAAGGTGATCACCACAAACAGGATCATCAGCAGTACCAGTCCCGCAAAATGTACCATACCTTCGATTTCCCGGGGAATAGGCTTCCGGCGTACCAGTTCGATCAGCTGGAAGAGCAGTCTGCCCCCGTCCAGTGCGGGAAACGGCAGCAGGTTCATGATCCCCAGGTTCATACTGATGACCACCGCCAGATAGATCAGATCTTCCGCACCTTCCGATGCCGCCTCACCCAGTGCTTCCGTCACACCCACAGGGCCGGAAACAGATTCCACACCATAGCGTCCGGTGATCATATCGTACAGGGATTCCCAGATCATTTTGATGGTGGATACAGCCCGGAAATACGAATGTTTCAATACTGACGCAGGGTTCACATCCTCGCCAAGTACATAGAAGTCCACATCGCCGAAAATACTGCCGCTTTCGTAGAATGCGGGAAAGCGCACCTGCGGGATCACGATAGTTTCGCCGTTCCGGAGCACCGTGATGTCTAAAGGTTCCCAGCCCCGGCGCATGACTTCATACACCAGTTCATTGGCAATGTGTACTCTGGCGGGTCCCACCTTGAGAATGGTATCCCCCACCTGCAGTCCGTATTCTTCCGTAGACTGTACAGCGGCAGGTGCATCTTCTTCCGTATCTTCTGCCGTTTCTGTCTGCACTTCCTCCGCCTGCACAGGTTCTTTGAACTTGGCGATGGTAGTGGTGGGCAGCATATCCTGCGCCATGACCAGAAAGCTCATGACCAGCACACCGATAAGCACATTCATGGATGCGCCGGCAACGGTGATGATGATTCTCTGCCAGACCGGCTTGCGGTGGAAGGCATCGGGATCGTCGGATTCCTCGTCCTCGCCAACCATGCTGACAAAGCCACCGATGGGCAGGGCACGAAGTGAATAGGCGATCCCGGTCTTTTTCGATACTTTTGTAAGCAGTTTCGGTCCCATGCCGATGGCAAATTCCCGGATGTGCACATGGAAAAGCCGGGCCATCAGATAATGCCCCAGTTCATGTATGAAGATGAGAAAGCCAAAAATAAGCAGTGCAATAACGATTGTCCAGATGTTTATAAGGTTCACTTCCTATCTGCTGTGTTTGTTTCTGATGATTTCACCGGTGACAGCTTTGGTCTGTGCCACCATGTCCATGATTTCTTCCATGGCATTCACAGAGCCATCCGGCAGATGCTCCATGGTCTCTCTCACGACTGGAGCAATATCGGCAAAACCGATCTGTCCGCCGAAGAAAGCCTCCACTGCCGCTTCATCTGCCGCAATCAGTCCGCAGGGGGCTGTACCGTCCGCACGGATCGCTTCTCTGGCACAGTTCAGCAGAGGAAACACCCGGGTATCCGGTGCATCGAAGGTCAGACGGGCAAGAGCGGTAAAATTCAGCCCCGCCTCCGACAGCACATCTCTTTCGGGATGGGTCAGGGCGTACCGGATACAGTAACGCATATCGGGTTTTGCAAGCTGGGCAATAACGGTATTATCAGTATATTCCACCATGGAATGGATTATGCTCTGCCGGTGGATCAGTACTTCCACCTGCTCTTCCGGCACATGGAACAGCCGCACCGCTTCCATGATCTCAAAGCCCTTGTTCATCAGCGTGGCACTGTCCACCGTAATCTTGGGTCCCATTTTCCAGGTGGGGTGAGCAAGGGTCTGCTCTTTGGTCACACAAGCCAGCTGCTGCGCAGTATACCCGAAGAACGGACCACCGGAAGCGGTCAGCAGGATTCGTTTGATCATTGCTTCCGGACTGGCGTTCAGACACTGAAAAATGGCACTGTGCTCACTGTCCACCGGAATCATTTCTCCTCCGGAGATCCGAAGCGTTTCCCACAGCTTATCGCCCAGCACAATCACCGCTTCCTTGTTAGCCATGGCAAGCCGTTTTCCGCTTTCTGCCGCCGCAAGAGCCGTGGGAATCCCCGCAAGCCCGGCAATGGCGTGGACAATACAGTCTGCATCCGTTGTTCTTACGGCTTCCAGCAGGTCGTCAGACTCCCAGATGCACCGGGGCATTTCACAGCCCAGACGTTCCTTCAGGACATCGGCAGATTCTTTATTTCTGACAAAAACGGTGTCGGGGTGGACAGCACAGATCTGTTCGGTCAGAAGATCCAGATTGGACCATGCGGACAGCAGGGACACGGAAAGCCCCATATCCCGCACCACGTCCATGGTCTGGGTTCCTACAGAGCCGGTACTGCCCAGGACGGCAACTTTTTTGATTTTCATAAATTTTTATCCTTACATAAACATATTGGGGAAAAGAGCTGTCAGCATATACAGCACCGGCGCTGTAGCCATAACACTGTCAAATCGGTCCATGACACCGCCGTGTCCGGGGAACAGCTTTCCGTAGTCTTTGATTCCGTAATGACGCTTGACCACAGAAGCAATCAGGTCCCCTATCTGGGAAATCACGGACACAATGGCACCGGATACTGCCAGCAGAACAAAGTTTGGAGTCGCATTGCCTTCTCTGACAATCAGACCGAAGACAACAAAACCAACGGCAGTGAAGACAATACCGCCGATCGCCCCTTCCACGGTTTTCTTGGGGCTGACTTCGGGAATCAGTTTATGCTTACCGAGCAGTCGACCGGTGAAGTATGCAAAAGTATCGCTGACCCACGCACCGATGAACGGCAGCAGGAAAAGAGCCGCACCGTTTGCTTCACTCCGCAGGCAGAGAATGCTCACGAACGCAGTGGTCACATACAGGGACATCATCAGCATGACTGCCGCATTGGTGACGGCGATCTTCCCACGTGAGAAAACCACCACAGCAAAGGTATACAGCATCAGACAGATAAACACCATGAAAACCATATACATGGCATTCCGGTTTTCCAAAGATGCGTGCTGCCCGTCGAACCATGAAAAGATACGGGGCACAAAAACAAGCACAGCGGAAGCCAGAACTACCGGCAAATACAGCCAGAAGGAACCGATATACCGGCTGGTATCTGTTGTATCGTCACCACGTACACAGTGCCAAATTTCCCATACTGCCACCACATTCAGCACAGCCATGGCAATCTCCAGGACAATGGTATCCGAGAAAATACAGATGGGTACAAAAAGACACAGTGCTGCGATGGCTGTAATGATTCTTGTCAGCATATACCCTCCTTATGCCTTATCCAGTCCGCCGAAACGGCGCTTCCGTCCGGCAAAACTGCGCACAATTTCGTCAATATCGTCCTTTGTCATGTCGGGCCACATTTTGTCGGAGAAATAATATTCCGCATAAGCACTCTGCCACAGCAAAAAATTGGATGTCCGAAGCTCTTTGCCAGTGCGCACCACCAGATCGGGATCCGGACTGTGGGCGGTGTACATACGGGCAGATATATCGTCTTCCGTTACTGTAGTCTTCCCTTCCGCAATCAGTGCATTGACAGCCGCAGCCAATTCCGCACGTCCTCCGTAGTTCAGAGCAATATTCAGTACGTAGGGTCTGCCGACAGTATCCGCTTCCAGCTTCTCCAGATGGGCACGCATATCCGGTGCAAGGGGCGTTTTATCGCCGATAAAGTGGAACTCGATCTCTTTTTCTTCTTCCGCTTCTTTGGCAAACTTATTCAGCAGACGCATGATAGCATCCACTTCCGCCTTGGGACGGTTCCAGTTTTCTGTGGAAAAAGCGTATACCGTGCAATGTTCGATGCCGATGCTGCAGCAGTACCGGACGATCTTTTTGAACGTGTCTGCGCCGACTTTATGTCCCGCTTCCCTGGGCAGCATTCTTGCGTTTGCCCATCTGCCGTTTCCGTCCATGATGAAAGCAATATGGCGCAGACCGGATTTTTTTACCAGTTCCGAAATGGTTTCCTTTTCTTGATGATTCATATCTTTTTCCGGACAACCGGACAAAACCAGAGCCCAGCACAAACCGGAATCTCCGCTGTCGCGCTGGGCACTTGATTGTCAGATTGCCATGATTTCCTTTTCTTTTGCGGCGGTGATGGTATCAATTTCCTTGATGTACTTGTCGGTCAGATCCTGCATCGTCTTGTCGGACTGCTTCAGTTCATCTTCGGTCATTTCGCCGTTCTTTTTCATTGCCTTGCTCTTATCGTTGGCATCACGGCGGATGTTGCGGATGGCAACCTTGGCGTCTTCTCCCTGCTTCTGCAGACTCTTCTTGATTTCCTTACGTCTTTCTTCGGTCAGCTGGGGGAATACCAGACGGATGATGGTGCCGTCGCTCTGGGGGTTGATACCAATATCAGAGGTCTGGATCGCCTTTTCGATTGCTTTCAGAGTGGTCTTGTCCCAGGGGGTGATGGTCAGGGTCTTGGGGTCTGCCACCTTCACTTCTGCCACGGAAGTAATGGCTGTGGGAGAGCCGTAGTAATCCACAGTGATGTTGTTCAGAACGGCAGCACTGGCACGACCTGCACGGATGGCGGACAGATTTTCCTGATATACATCGATGGATTTCTGCATTTTCTTTTCATATTCTTTGGTATCCAGTTTCATGGTTCGCACTCCTTTGATTTATGTTATGTTTATATTTTCAGAAATTACTTTTCGTAAACTTCCGGTTCTTCGATTTTTCTGTATGTTACCAGCGTACCGATTTTTTCACCGCATACAGTACGGATGATATTTTCGGGATCATCCAAG
>JAFZET010000267.1 GCA_017560565.1 Clostridia bacterium
CCCAGACCGGTAAGGGCAGCAGAGGCAAGGGGATCGTGCTTTGCGTGATCTGTATTTTCCTGGGCAGTGCGGCAGAAAACACTATGACCAACTGGATCTCCGGCTACATGGAAAACGCACTGATGATTCCGAAAGCTGTTGGGGATATTCTGGGTCTGGCGGTGTTCGCCCTTCTGCTGGCCATTACAAGAGGTCTGTACGCCAAATATTCCCCCGATATTACCAAAACTCTGCTCTGGAGTATGGTGGGTGCCGCTGTCTGCTACCTGATTGCCGCACTGGTTCCCGGTGCCGTATTCCCGTTTATTGCCTGCATCCTGATGGGGATCTTCACCTCTATGCTCTGGCCCGGCACGCTGATCCTGATGGAAGAAAAAATTCCCGCTCCCGGTGTGGCGGCGTATGCACTTATGGCAGCCGGGGGAGACATGGGTGCCTCCGTTGCTCCGCAGATGTTGGGAATCATCGTTGACAAAGTGGCAGCCTCTCCCTTTGCACAAGCGCTAAGCCAGTCCTCCGCCATGACCCCGGAAGAGATCGGACTGAAAACCGGTATGTTTGCTGCCGCCCTGTTCCCGGTTCTGGGGATCTTCCTGGTGCTGTATATCCGGAAGTTCTACAGCGGCAAAAAGCAGAATCTATAAACACAAAAAATGGAAAACAAGATGAACAGTATAAACAAAACATTGTATATCCCACTGTACGGAAAGGCGTATGTCAGCGGTAAGGGAATACTTCTGGAGGATAAAAAATCGGAAGAAATATGGGCGTCCGAAGGCTTTGCCCTCAGGGGAAGATCCAGCTCCAAATGGCTTGCCTACTATATGGGAATGCGGTCTGCGGTTTTTGATACCTGGCTGCGACAGCAAATGAGCACAAGGGACGAGGCTGTTGTTGTGCAGATAGGCTGCGGCATGGACAGCAGAGTTCTGAGGGTAGGTGCAAAGAAACACAGATGGTATGATGTGGATTTCTGCGAGGTGATCGAAGAGAGAAAACGATACTTTTCAGAAACGGACGATTATAAAATGCTTGCAGGCGATGTGAGGGACAGCAGCTGGCTTGCCGGCATCCCGGAGAGGGAATGTGCCATTGTCGTCATGGAAGGTGTGAGTATGTATCTGACCCACGGGGAACTGCAGGAGCTGACTGCCCGTCTGTGTGCCCATTTTGAAAAGGTTTATGTTCTGATGGACTGCTATACTGTTTTTGCTGCAAAAATGTCCGGATACAAAAATCCCGTAAAGGATGTCGGCGTCACACAGGTGTACGGTATGGACGATCCTGAAGCACTGAATAACAATGGATTCGCTTTTGTAAAAGAACATAGTATGACACCTCAGTCTCTTATTGAGCAGCTGAGCGGTATGGAAAAGTATATTTTCAAAAAGCTGTACGCAGGAAAGTTTTCTGAAAAACTGTACCGCTTGTACGAATACAGAAAGCAGTAAGACCCCCGAAGATAATACACATCCGTAAAAATGAAAGATAGAACAACCCGATCTGTGTACACAACCATAGATCGGGCTTCCTGTTTATGATACTGCACGCCGGATTTCTTCCGGTACGGTTTTTCCGATTTCGCGCCGCAGAACAAGAAGCACCACCGTGGTAATACAGGTCATCAGACAGATCACGGAGTCCGCCAGATCCCACATGGCTCCCGGTTCCATCACCGCTCCCCAGACGGTACAGAGCATCGTCAGTGCGGTATACATGTCTCCCGCCTGTTTCCGTCCGGTGAAGTACCCGATGGCAGTGTGACCGTAATACATTTGTGCCAGAATCGTTGCAAAGGCAAACACGGCGACCATCCCTGCAAGAATCCAGTATACCGCACCACCGCCGAACAACCGGAACGCCTGCAGTGTCAAATTGTCCCCGCCGGTCGAAAGAATTCCATACCGCCTGTCCCCGATACAGAGTACCAGTGCCGTCATGGTACAGAGCAGAGGGGTATCGCAGATCACTTCAAAGATACCCATGCACCCCTGATGAAAAGGACTTACGGCAGCCGCTGAAGCATGGGCAGTTGGGGAGGTACCGCAGCCCGCTTCGTTGGAGAAGATCCCCCTTGTGATCCCGTACCGAAGAGACACCCCCATGCCGCTTTCCCGCAGATGGCGGAAGAACTGCAGGATCCCCATGCCGGTGATGCCGCCCCCCAGTGCACGCAGGGAAAATGCCTCTGCAACGATCTCCGAAAGCAGGGAAGGGATCAGGGAAATATGGGACAGAATTACCCACAGAGACAATACCAGAAAGATCCCTGTCATAGCCGGAACCAGCCGCAGGGTGATGTCTCCCGTCTTGTCGATACCATACACCAGTGCCACCACCGTCAGCAAAGCCAGAATCTCGCCGCTGACCCATTCCGGCAGGGGATGCAGGGCGTCCGCTGCGGCATTACTCTGGACAATGGTACCTGTCACCAGTGCATTGACCATGCAGAGCAGAGCAAATCCTCCGCCCAGCAGATACGCCGTCTTTCTGCCCAATCGTTCTGCCAGTCCGTCACGGATGACATACATCATGCCGCCGTACAACCTGCCGTCTATGGCTTTCTTCTGATACACCATAGCCAGTGCCACCTCACCATACTTGACAGCCATGGAAAACAGTGCCCCTACCCACATCCAGAACACCGCTCCCATACCGCCCTGTACCATTGCGGCAGAGACCCCGGTGATGTTCCCCACGCCCAGTGTACCGGCCAGCGCCATGGTCATTCCTTTCCAGGGAGAATCCCCGGCACTGTCCCGCAGTATACGGAAAAAACGGCACGGGTGCAGAATTCTGCCGACCCGGATGGTGCG
>JAFZET010000268.1 GCA_017560565.1 Clostridia bacterium
CATAACAGAATAAAAGAAAAAGACCGGTGCGTCCTTTGGGAATGCATCGGTCTTTTTGGGGTCAGACAGTTTTCCACAGGATCCGGATGGCGGGAAACTGTTCAGTCGGCAAATTCCGTACCGATCTTGGCGTTTTCCAGTACCCGTACCACTTCCGCAGCCTGGTCAGCGGTGATGGGGTAGGGCTTGTGGTTCCGGTAGGCATCGTAGAAGTAGTCCCAGACCACATCGGTCTTGTCGCCGCCCAGGGTATAGCTGTCTTCCTTCCAGGTAAGCACTTCATCGTTACCGAAAGAGCCGCCGCCGGGGGTGGAAGGGTCGGCTTCGATTTTAGCCAGCGGCACATCGGGATCCAGATACTTCCACTTCAGCGTTCTGCCGTCCCCGATCAGACTGCCGCGTGTACCGTAAATCAGATATTCCGGCGTGGACAGGGCTACGCCGCCGCTGATTTCCATGTCAACCACACGGTGGTTCACGCCCTTGAATACCAGCTTGATGTGGTCTTCCGCATCGCCCACAGCCGCCACTCTCTTGATGTCGGCGAACATGGATTCGTACTTACCGCCGCAGAACTGCAGGGCATGGTCGACGATATGGGGACCCCAGTTGAGCAGCTGACCGCCGCCGAACTCTTTGATGGTCTGCCAGTCGTTCCGGCGCTGATAGCCGTTTCTGGTCAGCCGGATCTCATAGACTTCCCCCAGAATGCCGGAGTCGATGATTTCGTTTACCTTGATGAAGCCTTCTTCAAACCGTCTGTTGTGGCGGACGAAGATACGGGGACCGGAGGGCTGGGAGCCCAGGCGGTTCAGCTCGCAGGCTTCTTCGTATGTACGGCAGAAAGGCTTTTCCACAAGAACACTTTTGCCTGCCAGCAGAGCCATTTTGGAGTGCGCATAATGGTCGCAGGAGCGGGTGGCAATGTCTACCACTTCCACTTCAGGGTCGGCGATCAAATCTGCAATGTCAGTATATGTTCTGCAGCCGAATACGGAGGCGTATTTTTCACACCGTTCCGGGATCAGGTCACAGGCGGCAACCACCTGATATTTATCAGGGCGTGCCTTCAGACAGTTCAGATGTACGCTCATGCCGATGCGTCCGAGACCAACGACACCGATTTTGATAGGTTCAGACATAGGATACCTCCTTGCGCTGTTTCTATACAGCTGATATGAATTTTACGGTTTCAGTATACCATACTTTTTATGGGAAGTAAACATCAGGTGAGAAAAAATGACAAAATTTCAGTCGATTTTTGACAAATCAATCCGGTACAGAACAGCACCCCGGCGAACAAACGATTCGTAGTTCAGCGTAGCGATCACGTACAGCTTTCCGTCTGCCTCCCAGGCGGCGGGATAGTGGCTTGCCGTGGCGGAGGGGACATCCGGCAGAGAACCGTCAAACAGGATCAGCCGTCTGTCGAAGCATGGTTTTTCCGGTTTTGAGAAGAATACCGCCAGCCGGGAACGGTTCCACAGGTCAATATTGGCGATCAGATAATGCTGTCCGTCCTGGAGAGTGCCGGTGTAAATCTTGGAGGATACATACGGTATGTCATGTCCGCAGGCACTGCTCCAGGTTTCACCGTAGTCTTTTGAGATGTACACAATGGGTACTTTCCGCTGGTCGTTCCGGCAGAACATATACAGAGTATCTCTGGCACAGATCACCGAAATTTCCGGATGTACCAGCGCGCTGCCGTCCGGAAGGCTGCCGTCTTCCGCAATTTTCACCAGCCGCCAGTCGCTGTCGATTTTTCCGGTATCGGAGAGCATCACAGCAGGGGTATTCGGGAAACCGTCCAGCTGACCGATGCGCCCGGGCAGCATCCATTTACCATTTGGCAGACGGACAGCATTGGTGTTCAGCTTGAAGGGGATCGGACGGGACCAGAGCAGGGTAAAACGGTCTGTTTCGGGATCCAGTACATACAGATCCAGAGAGTGAATGTGATCGGGGGCTACCATCTGGTTCACCAGCATATACAGTCTGTCCTCGTCGATGGCATATACGGGCGGGCAGTACAGAATCTTTCCGGTGGGATCCTCACAGACCACACGCAGCTCTGTCCATGTGTTTCCGCCGTCGTAAGAGCGTTTTTCGCAGATGGGGGTGTATCCGTTCAGCTCATGCTTCGGACAGTTGTACCAGGATGCGTACAGTACGCCGTGGTATGCAATGATGGCGGTTTCGTGCAGGAAGCCGAA
>JAFZET010000269.1 GCA_017560565.1 Clostridia bacterium
CCGCCCCATAGATCTGCCGCGTGCGGTAAAGTTCAAACCAAGAAAATCACACCGCACCGAATCCATTCCAAGTTCCGCCAAACAGGGCAGAATGTATGAGGATTACTGCGATTTTACCGAAGAAAACCCCAATATTCCATGCACAGAACTTGATACAGTCATCGGTGAGGTCGGAGGCAAGGTTATCATGACCATTCACTTTGTAAACAGCGACTTTATGGCCGGACTTTTTCTTGACAACAAGACTGCTGCCGAAACTGCGAGTGAGATCGGTCAGCTGAAACAGAAGCTTGCCTCACACGGTTTTGTATTCGGTGATATTATTCCGCTTCTGCTTACTGACAACGGCGGTGAGTTCAGCTGTGTCTCTGCTTTTGAGAACAATACTGATGGTGAGCAGGAAACGAAGTTGTTTTTCTGTGAACCGGCTGCCGCTTATGAAAAGCCGCATACCGAAAAGAATCATACCATGTTCCGCGATATCGTTCCGCAGGATCAGAGCTTTGACAGCTTTACTCAGGAGACTGTGAATCTGATATCTCCCATGTCAATGCGGTAAAACGAAATCAGTTCAATGGAAGAAGTGCATATGATATGTTCACTTTCTTCTATTCTGAAGAACTGGCGAAAGCATTTGGCATATCCTTCATTCCACTGCGTGAAGTGGTTCAGTCTCCTGCTTTGCTCAAGTAAATCCTTCTCTTTGTAAACGCCACCATAGTTGCATTTAGTCTGAGAAATACTCCTCTCAGGTTTTGTTTCTGCACTTTTTTGCACGATATTTGCTGTTTATCTTTCTTTTTATTGGACTTCTTTCTTCTTTCTCATACTTAATTCTACTGGTTTCTCAAAGTAAATTCCACCTCTTTCCTACTGATACATTTACTTTGAGAATCTACGCTTCTCCCTAAAACACAAAAAGAACGGGATCAGTCGTCCTGCATCAGCGTAACAACACTATCAGAAAGGTACTTCTATCGGAGATGCTCAACTAATAACCATTCACTTCAACTAACTGCAATATTGATAATACCTAAACCGACAAATATCATAATGTGATAAAAACACATCAAAAGAAAGCTTGTAAGATAATTCCAGCTGGGGTGAAATGCTTTGCGTACAACGAGCGAGATCCCGATATATGCATAAACAGCAACCATTCCGCCAATAATCACCGGCATGATATCCGGTTTAAATAAATAAGACAGCAGCGTATATGTAACAGTGACATACGCCTCCACCAGAGGATAATGTATCCCTATTGGCGTTTTGCAATAACGGCACTTTCCTTTCAGCAGCAAATATGACAGTATCGGAATCTGATCCCGTTGTAATAGCTCTCTGCCGCAATGTGGACAATGACATCCTTTTGTCACCGTACGTTCATTCACACGGAGTCTGTACTCTAAAGTATTGACATAACCGCCAACCACATACCCGAACAATGCCCCTATCAAACATCTGATCCATTCATAATGCTGCATATTCCACCTGTTCTTTCCGCCCCTACAAATTATCTCTTTTTCCACCAGGAAACAATCCCAGTAATTGTTTTTTCTTTGGATTGCGTACATAAACCAGCCCGAGCGTTACATTATCACGTGATCCTCTATTCATTGCATTCTTTACTGCTTCATGACAACACAAAGTAAGATCTGTATTATTTTCAATTTTTTTATACATCTCCATCAAGTCCAGTTCCGTCAAAAAATGATAGAATCCATCCGTACAAAGCAAAAACAGATCACCGGGTTCTAACGTTCTCTCCCAATTCTGAATCCACAAATCGCCGTTTTTTCCCATATAGCTCTCCAGTAACACCTTAAGCCGTCCTTCGGTATATTGTGAAACACTGGTATCTTCAGTACACTGGTATATCCCACTTCGATTATAGCAATACACACGACTATCCCCTATATTGATACCATAAACCTTACAATTCACAATCATGATCAACGACATCGTTGAACCCATCTGTAAATTTTCTTCAAGCATATACTGGACAAGCTGGTCATTCCATTTTCTGACAGCATTCTGAAGATATGGTTTCAAAACCTCCCCGTCAATTGGTTCCTGCCGTATATGATCAGCCACTGCATTGAACCATGCATTGATTTTTCTTATCACAAACTCCGATGCCAGCTCCCCACCATCCAGCCCGCCAATCCCATCGCACACTACAGCGATCAAAAAGGTTCTATCCTCATGCTGCATGGAGCGGATCAAAATAGCATCCTCATTTTTTTCACGGATATTCCCTTTATCAGAACAGTATCCACTAATCAACTTCATATATTTATCTGATGATCAACAATGTACACGATACCGAATAGGACGGCGTTCCGCCAAAGTCAGAACCATCCCATCCTGCAGATCATATTCAATATTTGGAACCAAGCGCTGGTCATCCAGCAATGTATAGTTAGTCGATCCCAAATCAATAACAACCAATTTACCACCCTGTCTGGCGATTCGCAAATGCATGCGACTGACTCCGGAACGCTGGGGGAAAACAATATCCAGTTCAGAATTATTACCATTGGATGAGCTGCGCCCCAGCGTGATATATTCTTTCTTAAACTCAAGACTTATCATTTTCGGAGGCATCTCAGTCGTTACAGTATCAAGCAGTTCCAGATATTTTCTTTCGCTGGCAAAAGAAGCATCGACCACATTTGTGTAATCCTCCGCCAAGTCTTCTGCTCCCCCCAGAGTCTCGGAGCTGACAGTCTGTATCCCTACATTCCGAACCGCAGGAATACTTTTTACCAATTCTTCTTTCTTCCCTTCAATCTTGACAGGATCAACCAACGGCTTCGGAGGTTCCGGATTGTTTTTATTTTTCACTTTTTTTTCAGACGGCATTTTCTGTTTCTTGCCCACCATACCGTTTACATCCAAACTGAAGTCATCGATCGCCTCAAAATCAACTCCCATTGGAGTACTTACCGACTGCTTTTTATTCTTTCCTTTTATCCGTTCCATAAAACCCACACGGGATCCACTATTCTTTTCCGGTTTATAAGGAACCAGATCTTCTTCAAGATCAGATTGTCTTGTCAACGGAGGAACATCCGGTGCGGCAGATATCATGCCCATATCCACTTTTTTATTGTCAATAGAAATCTGTGGTGCCATTACAGGCTGCTCTTTTGATTCAAATTCATCATTAAACAACTTATTCTTTTCAAAAAGCAGCATTTTACGCAGAGAATCCAGCTGTACCTGATTATCTCTAAAGTACCGGCTCAGAGAGATCTGATACGTCTGGTCATCCGGAATATCGATATTGGTGAAAACTTTTTCAAAAAATCTGATGATATCCTTGTCAGAATTTCCGGAACCGACTAACGGAACATATACAAACACATACTGATCCGCCGCCTTATCGAACAATATATATCTTGTGTCAATACACAGATTGTGGTAATCCAAAAACCAGTTTTTGCATTTTACAAACGGTGTCATTAATTTCAAAGCGAATTCCAGAAATCCCGCCTTGCTCATGTTCCGACGCAGACTATATTCCAAGGCAGTACCAGTAATCAGCCTGTACCGCAGAGTACATATACCATTTTTTTCCGCTACATGTATCGGAAGCAAAAAATCCGGACAGTCCTGTGCTACGACCTGGATTGCTATAGTATCTAAGTCTACATAATTCTCTATTTCTACGTTCAGCCATGCCGCTTCCGCAGATGTCTCAACCTTAAATACTGTTTTTTCCATTTAACATTCCTCCACGCTATTAAATCAGTACAAAATCAACACTGCATATTTTGCTGCAGCTACCCAACATACACAAGACTGAGCAAAGCAATCCCAGCATCTTCGTGCGCCTGTGCAATCCCGCCATGAAAGGGCAAGGCATTTTCGAAATTCTCATCGATCACGACATCATTGTATATATTGATATATACCCATTCACCGTCTTTTTTTACAGCGGCAAGATTCTCCGAGAAGGACCATGCATCTTCATACTGAAAGGGAATCTGCACAGTACCGTCCAGATCCACAAAGCCCCATTTGCCTTCCGCATCCGAAGCAGCAACCCATCCGTTGCCCTCCGGCGCTTTGAGACCGGCAAATCCTGTTTCCGTAATTTTGCTGCCGTCGGGATACACCAGATACCACACATCACTACGCTTCGCACAGCCCACAGGAATTTCCTGCTCCGGCGAATAATTTATCCTTGTAAATACATAGCCCAATGAATTCAAAGCAATGTCATCAAATACCATTTCAGACATGATCTCGCCGGAATCGGAGATGAATCCCCATTTACCATCGTTTCCGACAGCCGCATATCCAACATTGTTCACAGTAATCTGATCATATTGGTGTGCATTCGATACACACTGGAAATCATAATTATAGTAACCGTATTTGTCATTATATTTCGCAAGTACATACTTGTTATTGATCCCGACAACATCCTGTATGCCCAGTTCATCCAGCCCATATGTATATCCGCTGTCCACAATCACCTTGTATACGCCATCCTGTTTCACAACGGCAAATCCATTGCTGTTGAACGGACTCACACTTTCATAAACACAGGCTATCTCCAGTCTTCC
>JAFZET010000270.1 GCA_017560565.1 Clostridia bacterium
AGCAATATAGTTTGTACTGCAGAATTTGAATTTGTATATTTTCTCCATTTAATTCTCGAAACCTATTGCAATCCCCGTGAAAATCTGCTATACTGACCGTAACTAAACTACTTTCATCAACCGAAAGGGGAATCCGCATGAATAAGAGAATGAACCGCAGCCGCCTGAATATCGGCGCATATATCCTGCAGCCCTATGCCAGAACCGAACAGCACATCAAGGATCTTGCCGACTCCGGGGTAGAATTTGTGGTATGTATGGGCGATGACCGTCCTGCTCTGGATCTGTTTGAAAAATACGGCGTAGGTGCCATCGTATCCGGGATCGTTCCGGGATGGTGGGGCGGTGACGGCAACAATGCAGGGCAGATGGCCGCAACCAACCCGCTGGAAAAATATGATGAAGCCGCCGCTTCCTTTGTGGATCATCCCGCCATCTGGGGGATTGACTGCGGTGACGAACCCTCTGCACTGGACTTTCCTCACTATGGCAAGGTGATGAATAAGGTGGAAAAACTTTTCCCCAACCAGTTCGCTTATCTGAACCTGTATCCAAACTACGCTTCCGTTTCCCAGAACAACGCACAGGAAACCGTGAACCAGCTGGGTACTCCCACGTATGACGAACACATCGCCCGGTACTGCGAATGCGTGGCAGCGGATTACATTTGCTATGACTTCTACCTGTACTCCATCAACGTAACCAAGCATTACGAAAACCTCCGGGTTGTGGCGGATGCCTGCCTGAAGACCGGACGGAGTATGTGGATCGTACTGCAGGTAAACTCCAACAGAGCAAACGAATGGATGAGCGAAAACAATCTGCGCTTCCAGGCATATACTGCCATGGCATTCGGTGCCGAAAATATCATCTGGGCCTGCTACACAGCTGGCTGGTGGCACAATCAGGTGCTGGACAAGGACGGCAACAAGACCGAACAGTACGACAAGATGAAGAAGGTCAATGCGGAAATCCGTACCATTGCCGAAGAATATATGCGGTTCCGCCGGGTTTCCACCCATTTCGTAGGCTTTGCCGGCAATCCCGATATGGAAAAAGTCAACCAGGAGCCTATCGAAGCCCTGACCACCGGCGTGTTCTTTGATGTGAAGGCTGACAACGGTGCGCCCATCGTGGTTGGTCAGATGGCATCCCGTACCAACGACGGTGCCGGAGCCCTGATGATCTGTGCGGCAGACGACCACCACGAAACCGATCCCAAGGCGTATAACATCACCTTCTCCGTAATGGAAGGCAAGGCAGTGGAAGTGATCGGCGGCTGCGGCAAAAAGCCCCTCACCAGACTGGAAGACGGTTCTTATTCTGTTCCCGTGGTTTCCAATGAAGGTCTGCTGATTGTGGCGAGATAAGTTTTATGAATAACTAATGTAACATACCTCGGCTTGAATTTGGGCTGAGGTATGTTTTTTTGTATCAGCCAATAAACCACCAGCTATGCTGGTAGAGACGAAAAGCTTTAGCTTCAAGTAAAAAACTCCCAGCCTGGAGATGAGAAAAGTTTGGCGACCATACTCAAATACAGGTGGGAGTTTACTGAGAAAAAATCTCACAAAAATTATACACGAAACGAACAGCAAAAGCAATAGCCTGTTCACAGGCGGTGGAGCAAGTGGTGCGAGCGTCGGTTGTTCAATGCGCTTGCTTAGATTATGTTCTGTTATATCGTTTTACCCCTGCATAAACGGAGCGGGATCCACATATTCGTGCCATACATCCGCAACGCCGCTATCGGTGATCTTCAGTACCGTACCGCCGTTCAACTCGGGTGTCCAGTAACAGCCCGCACCGGCTTTCAGACTGTAGATAAATTTCACGCCCTCGTGGGGGATCACAAAATTGTTCACGTGGTCGTGACCGCTGATGATATGATGGGTGGAGCCAAGCTCACGGATTACGGCAAAGGCACCTTCATCCGCAGGATAACTGCAGATGCCCTCCCGGCGTACCCCGAAGGCTTCCTTGTACCCATCGTTCCAGCAGTCTCCGGTATGGCTGTCCGCTACTGTGAGCTTTTCATATTCCACACCGGGGCGGATGGCGGCGTTCCATGCGTCGTTGTAGCCGTAAATCGGAATGTGCATGATCAGGGTGGTGTCCGCATACCCTGCGGCGGACAGCAGACCGATCTGCTCCCGGTACCAGTCCAGCTGCTCGGGAATCAGCTTTGCCCATGCCCAGGTTTCCTTGCCTTCTTCGTCAATCCAGGGGTCTCTGTCGTGGGAGTCCATCATAATGATCGCTTCCACGGGCTTGCCTTCTTCTTCGATTCTGATGACATAGTTCCCGTTGCCGATGGCGGGATCTCCCTTTTCGTACAGGCAGTAGGGATGGGTCAGATACCGATCCGCTACCGTGTCCATGTATGCGGCACCACCCTGGTTATCGTGGTTGCCCCATACGGGAGCCCACGGAATCTGAAAGCCGTCCAGAAAAGCAGCCAGAGAGTCGTAGGCCACATCGTTTCCCGCCCAGGAAAGGTCGCCGCTGACCGTGATCAGATCCGGATGAAGCCGTTCCACCAGTTCTTTCACCGTTTCGGTCAGGATTTTATAGTTCCGGTGATTTTTGTCCCATTCACCGTCGCCCAGCTGTGGGTCGGAAAGATTCAGTACGAGAAAGTCTTTGTCCTTTTTCTTCTGCAAAGTAAACATGATGTCCTCCTGAGGATGATTATATTCTATGAAAACTCTGTTTCGTCAGTGTTCCGGAAAGAAAGTCAGTCTTCCGTCCGGCAGATCTCCCAGAACGCAACAGCACTGGCCGCCGCCACGTTCAGTGAATCCACCCCGTGAAACATGGGGATCTTTACGGTAAAGTCCGAATGACGGATGGTTTCAGCGGTCAGTCCCGTTCCTTCGGTGCCCAGCAGAACGGCAAGCCGCTCCGCTTCTTTCAGGCATCTGTCACCGATGCTGACGGTATCATGGGCAAGTGCCATGGAGGCTGTTTTGAACCCGAGCGAGCGGAGTTTTGCCATCCCCGCCTCCGGCCAGTCCCCGGCTTCCGTGCCGATGTATGTCCAGGGAATCTGAAACACGGTTCCCATGCTTACTCTGGCAGCACGGCGGAGCAGGGGATCACTGCACTGCGGCGTGATCAGTACGGCATCCATTCCGAGAGCCGCTGCACTGCGGATGATGGCACCCACATTGGCGGCATCCATGATATTTTCCAGTATGGCAATCCGTTTTGCACCGGCACAGACTTCCTCTACTGTGGGGAGAACAGGACGGCGCATGACGGCAAGCACACCCCGGGAAAGGGAAAAGCCGGTGAGCTGTTCCAGAAGGGCGTTGTCTGCGGTGTACACGGGAATATCTCCGCATCTCTCCGCCACATCTGCCGCCTGTCCGTACAGCTGGCTTTTTTCCATCAGCAGAGACAGAGGCGTATACCCGGCATCCAGTGCCAGATTGACAACGGTTTTGCTTTCCGCAATGAATATCCCCTTGTCCGGGTGCTTCCGGGAACGGAGCTGATTTTCGGTCAGACGGGCATAGGGATCCAGTGCCGGATCATGGATGTCGGTGATTTCAACAATATTCGGCATGGCATCCTCTCATTCGCCCAGATATTCCGGCAGGGTCACGCCGCCGCACACCGCATTGAGCTGCACTGTCAGATACCGGTACCGCTGCCGTTCCAGAGAGGTGGAATGGTTCAGGGTCACAAACGCCCCGGGAGACGCACTGTCTACGGTATCTCCACGGGTGATCTTATAGGTCAGCGTTTCCGCTTTATCCAGGGAGATGGTATGGTCGGTGTAGGTGTTTCCTGTTACGTTTTCTGCAATCAGCCGGTAGACGGGAGAGCTGTCCTCGGCACGCCAGATGTTGACAGGCTCGTCAAAGTTCCAGGTAAGACACAGATCCCGGTTTGCCTGCAGTTCCGTGGGATCGGGAGCTTTTGTCTTGGCGGGAATATCCGTCAGCACATACACACCGCCTGCTTCCGTGTCAAATTCGATCCTGTCTTCTTCTGTAATCCGGCAGGTAAAGTCTGTTTTGGCACGCCCGATGCCGGGATAGCGGAGACAGCAGAAATTTCCGGCAAGGGAACGGACGGTGATACCGCAGGCACAGCCGTTTTTCCACTGGACATCCAGTGTGAAGCCGCCTCTTGCCGCCAGCCCGCTGAAGGATCCCTCAGACCAGGCGTCCGGCAGACAGGGCAGGGGAGCAATGCAGTTCTCGTGGCTCTGCAGAAGCATTTCCGCCACTCCGGAGGTGCCGCCGAAATTGCCGTCGATCTGGAAAGGCGGATGGGTATCCCACAGGTTGGGCAGAGTACGTTGTCCCAGCAGATTGCCGTACAGCCTGTAGGCGCGGTTTCCGTCCCCGGTTCTTGCCCAGGCGTTCAGCCGGTGCGCCAGTGCCCAGCCGGTTGACTGATCTGAACGGTAATCCAGTGTCCGTTTGGCGGCGTCCAGCCAGGCAGGGGTTTCTCTGCCGATCAGTGTGCCGGGGTATAGTCCCACCAGCTGGGAAATATGCCGGTGCCGGTATTCGCCTACCTCGCCGTAGAATTTTTCTTCTCTGTATTCCTTGATCTGTCCGCTCCAGCCTACCTGTACGGGATCGTACCGTTCAATCTGTTCCCGGAGTTCCCGGATGACGGGCAGATCCTTTTCAGGGATGTTTTCTTCGCCCAGAATCTCCACGCACCGAAGCAGGTCGTGCCCGTTTTCCCAGATCATCTGCTGGTCAAAGGCACAGCCTACGGTGTGGTAATACTGTACCGGTTTTGTCCAGTTGTTGCAGATGATCTGCTCGGGTGAAGCGGAGAACACGGACAGGTACAGTCCGTCATAGTCACGCACTACCCGCAGAAGATGCTTGGTCATGGACAGCAGAGCAGGATAAGCGGTATCCCGCAGGATGGTCTTGTCACCGGTGAAGTCGTAATATTCCCAGAACAGCTTGGAGGTCAGTCCTCCCGTACCCGGGCCGGAGTGTCCGCCGGGACCGCTGATGGTATAAGGATAACTGCCGGTGCCGATGGTCCAGCCGCATTCGCCCGGTTCGTCGGTGTACTTTTCGGGTACGGTACGCCGGATGAAGTCCTTCGCATAGTTTTCGCCCGCCGGACGGAAAGCCAGATTGAAATCCACATAAGCCTCAAAGGTTTCCGCCAGATTGGTCACAAAAGCGGGCCAGTAGTTCATCTGGACATTGATGTTGTGCCAGTAGCCGCTGCCCCAGGGGGAACGGTCATGACAGTTCCACACCCCCTGCAGGTTGGCAGGCAGACAGCCGGGACGGGAGCTTGCGATCAGCAGATACCGTCCGTACTGGAAATACAGCACTTCCAGATACCGGCTTTTTTCGCCTTTTCCGTAGGCTTCCAGCAGTTCATCGGTCATGGCAACCGGGACTTCGGTTTCGCCCAGTTCCAGTTCCACCCTGCCGTGAAGGGCGGCGTAATCCCGGATGTGCCGTTCTTTCAGCGCATCGGCACTGTGGCTGCACGCCGCTTCCAGATACGATGAAACAAATGGCAGGGGATCGAAATCCCGCAGTTTTTTGTGGTTGTCCGGTTCCAGAAATACCTCCGGGCGGAGTTCATAGTTGGTGCCGCAGCAGAATACAAAACGTACTTCCGTGGCATCTGTGATCTGCAGGCTTTCCGTACCGGGTTTGCAGATACCGTTTGTGTATACCCGAAGCTGTCCGGCAAAACGGATGTTGTAAGCGCACAGGATCCCGGTCATGGTGATCACATTGCCGGTGACGGTAATGCTGCCTCTCTTTTCTCTGCCTTCTTCCTCGGTGAGAAAGGGGATCTGCAGACAGATCTCACAGGAAACGGGAGCGGAGGCAGTGATCATTCCCGCCAGTGCCCGATCCGGATAGGAGGCAAAATATTCTCTCTCCATGTGGATTCCGGCACAGTCATAGCGGACATACGCCAGCGCCCGGCGGATATCCAGTCCCCGCTCGTAATTCTCTGCATCCGCTTCTGTATGAGGAAAACGGATCAGAATATCAGCGAAGCTGTTCAGCCCTCCCAGATGCCCCGGATTCTGCAGAGAATTTTCGGTGATCTGGATCCGTTCACAGTCCACACCGCCGAATACATTGCCGCCCATATAAGAGTTGCCGATGGGCAGAGAATACCGTTCCCAGCCTTCCTCGGAATCCGGTGCGGGTTTGCTGTAACGCAGTTTGAGTTCCATGGGAAATCCTCCCTTAAAATATATATCATACAGTATCGGAAAGGTCTCTTTGCATGGTTTCATTATAACACACAGCGGAGAAATGTCAAGCGGTTTTCCCGTACAGACAAAAACAGCACCGGAAAACCGATGCTGTCTGGGATGGAAGTAAGTTTATGCCATGGGATTTTCGGAGGGATACCGGCAGCAGGCGGGCTGGTTGTAAGCAATGTCGGTAATGCCGAAATACTTGAAGACTTCAAACAGGGTCTTGCCGATGTGGTCAAAGGCAACAGCCCCGTGGTGAGGATACCGCTTTTCGATCAGCACATGACGGTAGAACCGCCCCATTTCGGGAATGGCAAACACACCGATGCCGCCGAAGGAACGGGTCTTGACGGGAAGAACCTCACCCTGTGCCACATAAGCACGGAGAACACCTTCACTGTCGCACTGGAGACGGTAGAAAGTGATGGGAGAAGCGGCAATGTCGCCTTCCAGCGTACCTCTGGTGAAGTCCGGTTCGCTGCCGGCAGGTTCCAGCAGACGGTGCTGGATCAGCTGATACTTTACGGCACGGTCGGCGCACATCTTGCAGGCGGGCGTGTTGCCGCAGTGGAATCCCATGAAGGTGTCGGTGAGCTTATAGTCAAACTTGCCGGCGATATCTTCGTTA
>JAFZET010000271.1 GCA_017560565.1 Clostridia bacterium
AAGAAAACGATCAATATTTGCGGAACTTACAAACTATTGGAGAACTACAGGAAGAAGATATATATTCTTTGAAAGAAAGAATACACAGGAATAAAACGTACGATGTTTCTATGAGATTATAAACAGCAGTTACGAACACGGTAATTCACTGTATGCGAATAGTTATGCTAGAGGTGTTCTTAAAAAATAAATGAAACAAGGTGCGATCCCCCAATTCCGGCAGACCGCACCTTTTTCTATCCCTGTTCACAAATCTGTGCTATACTATAAATATTCTTGAAAATAATCAAAATTTTTCTCCTCGAACCTGTAACCAATCGCATCCAAATTTTGTGTATTAGGGTGAAAGGCCTTATCACACAGAAAGGAGACACATCATGGACGATAAACAAATTGTGGCATTATACTGGGAGCGCTCCGAAACAGCCGTTGCGGAAACTGAAAGAAAATATGGCAGATACTGCCACTATATCGCCTGCAATATCCTGTATTCCGATCAGGATGCGGAGGAATGCGTAAACGACACCTACCAGAAAGCCTGGGAAACCATGCCGCCGAAAAAGCCTGAGCTGCTGTCTGCATATCTTGGCAAGCTCACACGCCATATTGCCATCAACCGTTACATACACGATCATGCGGATAAACGCTCACCCGGGATGCAGGTGATTCTTGATGAAGCTGAAGAATTTATTCCCGATCCGGCAGACAGTGATGTTTCAGACGAAATCCACCTGCGGGATGCGATCAATTTCTTTGTGGCGTCACTCACGCAGGAAGTTCGTGTGGTGTTTGTCAGACGGTACTGGTACATGAGTTCAGTGAAGGATATTGCAAACGATTACGGTATGACGGAAAGCAATGTCAAGGTAACGCTGATGCGGACACGAAACAGGTTCAAAGAATATCTGGAAAGAGAGGGGATTTCGATATGAAGCGTGAGAAGATGATTCAGTATATGGATCTGCTGGATGAAAAGTATATTGCAGAAGCGGATCCGGCGAATGCTAAGAAAATAAGAAGTAAGAAAATACGAAGTACAGTTCTGCGGATTGGTTCGATAGCGGCGTGTTTATTATTCGTAGCAGGTATTTTTAATCTATACATATGGCTGTTCATGCCAGGTCCATCTACTGAGCAAGTAATAAGACTTGAACATCTGCGGATTGGGGACAAATTTGCGGAATACACAATTCTAAAAACAAGCAGATGGCAGGAGTGGATATTGGGTGAAAAAATAGGGGATCAAGTTTCAGCAGGTTCGATTTATCAGATGAAAGACACAGGCACTCTTCAGTATCTGATTAAAGATTGCGGAAATGGCGAATATGAACTGCTGCAGTTCCGTTCATTTTTTGTCGATCTTGCAGAAATAGATGACCAGTATCTTGCTTCAGAAATTATGCGGGAGCAATATGCAGCAGGAATTCTGACGGATGAGGATCTGGCACAGCTCCGTTATCACTCCACATATACTTATGGAGAGGTTCTTGAATCTATATATGGGGTAGTATCTGCAGAGGATATTGACTGTATTATCTGGGAAAAGACCAAGTACGATCATACAGAAGTGGGAAAAAGTGTTCCAGTAAAGAAATATGTAATGAAGGATGAAGCTTCAATTAAGCGTTTTTATGATATCCTGTATTCATTACCACGGGTACCGGCAGACACAGAATTGCCTGAAAGAATATATTCCGATGACGAAGCATATCTGACCGGTATGAAACCTTTATGTGCTCAAACTGAGCGTTTTGTATTAATAGAGCTTACCAATGGTGCTGAAATTCAGTTTTATTATTCACCGACAGGAAGCTGTCTGTATGAAAGCAGCTATGTTGTGTACGAAACAATAAATGCAGCAGATAACGAATGGCTGATAGAGACTGTAGATATCAATCTGTCGTGGGTGGATTATGGCGTAAACCCAGTTAAAACTAATCCGCCGGGGGCGGAAACTGCAGTAGCTCGGGAATTAATTCAAGAAGAATAAGAGAAAGAAGGTGCGATCACCCATTTCACTGGCAGACAGCACCTTTTCTCTAATCACTTTACTACCATGCTTCCCACTTCCTCCCTAAGCGTGTCCGAGAACAGCAGGTACAGCAGAAACGGCAGGAACAAAAACACGACTGTCGCCGCCAGAACCACCGGTGCATCACCGTTCAGCATCGCCGCCAGCGGCATTTTCAGCTCCGTTTCCATCAGCACCAGCGGTTCCGCAACCATGTTCCACAGCTCCGTGAACTGCAGTACGAGCAGGCACACGATCCCGCCCCGAAGATTCGGCAGAACAACATACCACAGCAGCCGCAGTGTCGATCCCGTTTCCAGCTTCGCCGCTTCGATTATGTCATCGGGCATGGTTTTCAGAATCTGCGTCAGGATGAACGTGCCGAATGCCGAGAAAATCCCCGGCAGAATCAGTGCGGCAGGCGTGTCATAGATGCCCCAGTCCCGGGAAACGATGTACTGCGGCAGAAGCGTCACCTGAAACGGCATCATCATGACCACAATGTACACGAAAAACAGCACGCCGGATCCGCGGAATTTCACCTTGGCAAACACATACGCCGCTAATACTGATACAATTACGTTTCCGACAGCACCGACAGAAGCAATCAGCAGCGAATTGCAGAACAACCGCAGATAATACGGCTTCCAGAGAAAGAAATCGGTGTAGCCAACCAGTCCCGGCGCAAAGGACCGTGTCACCGTCAGCACAATCGGCATAACCATAATCACAGCAAGGGCGGACAGAATCAGCACTACAAGTATTCTCCGCAGTTTTACCATATCGAATCACTCCATTTCTTCTCCAACGCAAACAGCACCGCCACAATGCTGTATACCACCAACGCAAACAGCACCGCTGCCGCACCGATATTCTGATAATTCAACTTGGCAAAGTGGTTGTTCAGATAATTCTGCAGCATATATACGCTCTCGTCCGGGTAATAACCGTAGAGCAGATAGGACTCCCGGAAGATTTTCAATGAGTTTACGATGGTCAGAATCAACGTGAAAAACAGGCTCGGCAGAATGTTCGGAAGCGTCACCGACCAGGTCTTCTGCCATGCGCCCGCACCGTCAAGAGAAGCGGCTTCGTACTGCTCGTGTGGAATGGTCAGAAGTGCTGTCAGAATCAGTGTGATGTTCAGCCCGGAATACTTCCACAGAAAAAGCGCAAGCAGGGACGCAAACGGTACTGCTTCGGCAAAATAGGCGTTCCAGATTCCCACAATCACCGCGGACGGCAGAACGATGGGCAGAAAGAACGCACTGCGGAGGATACCCGATTTTGCAGCAAACCGTGCAATCAGCATAGCGACGGTGAAGGAAAACAGCATACAAACCGGCACGGCAAGGATGGAAAAACGGAAGGTATTCCACGCCGCCAGACGGAAGTATTCGTTTTCAAGCAGCATTTTGAAGTTGGCAAGTCCCACGAATTTGTCCGAAAAGGCATTCTCCGTGAAAGCGTAGTACAGCGAATACAAAAACGGGACGATGTAGAACGCCGTAAACCCGCACAGGGACGGCAAGAGTAAGAGTAAATCACTTCGTTTCTTCATGGCGTGTCCTCCAGAATTTCCACCCGCTGTCCTTCCGAAAACTCTGCCGGATCAGTGAGGATCACAAGTGAGGTCACACCCAGCGAGCGCACCGACATATATCCGTCCAGCGTATCGCCGGGAGATACGGTTTCCTTCTTTGCTATGTAGCATCTCTCGCCGGAAGAATCGTCCTCTACAGCAAGCCAGAGCACCGGCATCCCGGTTTCATCCATATAGAGGGCATCCATCGGCACCGCCCGGTCGATGTGCCTGCCGTCTACCGCATAGATCTGCGGGCGTACTACCTCCACTTTCGGAGACAACGCCGCACGGATTGCACCGCCGCAGAACTGCAGAATCAGAATGGTGCAGATAAATACTACGAAAACTGTGGATAAAAGAAATCGTCGCATGGAAATCCCTCCTTTGTCTTTGTATTCCAATAAACGATTGTAGCCGGGATTTGTTACACGCATAAAAAAAGAAAAATATTTTGAAATTTTTACTGTAACAAGATTGCGGGCCGCTCGTTTATTGTGGTAGAATATGATACGGAGGGACTATCATGAAGCGAATGATTTCTTACCTTTTAGTTACTGTAATAATGCTCGGTGTGCTTGTCGGGTGCGATACTGCACCGAAGGAAGTGGAAGAACACACCTTCCCGGATGCCGAATACGCTGTAAACGCTACGGATATGGCGGTGGTTGGAGACAAAATCTATTATATCTCCGATGAAAAGGTCTACGAAACCGCGTCGGAAGCAGTTGTATTTGAGGAATTTCCGGCACAGTTTCTCGCCTCCAACGGGAAAGAACTGGCTGTATACGGAAGTGGACAAGTATGGTGCGGCGAGGAAACCTACACCGTTCCGCAATCGGAAATCAGCAGCTTTGTATATGCAGACAGTACATTTTGTTGGAGCTACATGAAAGGAGATCTGCCGCAGATCGGATTCTACAATATCGGGAGCGGCGAGACGATTTCTGTAAATCCGTTGACAGGTGTGGAATGCGATGTCATCTCGTATCAGAACGCCGACATTCTTGTGGTCTGCTATGAGTTTGACGGCTCCATGGCAATGTACGATTTCAGCACGGAAACGATGAAGCCGGGAAAGCTCCTGATTCATGACACGATTCTCGGCTGTGCGTTCAATGCTGCTGACAGTTCCTTTTCGTATATCAGCGCGATCTCTGACAGCAATGCCCGTATGACGGTGTACCCGCGCGATACAAACGAGGAATCGCAGTATGCCGTGTGTGTGGAGATGCGCAGCGGTGTTGATAAACTGCTGTTTTCGGGCGGCTCGGCGATCTTTACCGACAAGGCGGGAAGCATCTTTGTCCGTGCGAACTATATTGAGGATGCGATTCCGAATGCGGTGACTGTGTTGGTGGACGAATTTTCAAGCAATTTCGGGCAGAACCGTATTGCCGAAATCAGCGATGCCGTATTCGACCAGTACGGAATTGAAATTATCGTCAAAAAACTGAAAGATACGAGCAAGCTCCCGCTGAAGCTGCTTGCCGGGGACAGCGATTTTGATCTGTATTTACCGAGTCCAGCGAATGCAGAACTCTATTACCCTGTGTATGAACCGCTCAACGACTATCCTGTCATCATGGAGCAGTTTGATACGATGCTTGACGAAGTCAGAGAGATTTGTACCTATGACGGTAAAATTTTCGGTGTCCCGGCACAAATATCGGTCGGCAGATCTGTCATGGGCTATGATGCTGAATTGCTTGCAAAGCTCGGTCTTTCGCTGCCAGACGAAAACTGGACACTTGACGATTTCTACGCGCTTGCAAAGCAGGTGAGAGCGGGCGGTGCGTATATATCAGCCAATGAGCCACTGCGTCTGCCATTGTATGTATATCATTTCTGCAACCAAAACGTGCAAAAGGGTCTGAGGGACGACGGTACCGTTCTGCGCAAGCTGCTTGAAACCACCAAAAAGCTCCATGATGAAGGTCTGCTTTATAACCCGGAAACCGATCCCGCCGATGCTCCGGTGCTGTTCTTTTTCAGCAATGAAAGCAGCAACTTTTGGGGGCTCGGATGTGATGTTTGGTATCTTCCGACGTTTGACGGAACGCCCGTGGATGATTCAACACTTGCATTTCTGCAGATGAATGTCAATTCAAAGCATAAGGAAGAAGCCGCCATCGTTATGGCAGAATTCATAAAGCAATGGCGTTCTGCATCGGTGATGTTCGGACCACTGTATCGCAGCAATGCGGAAGAACTTGCAGCATCCGGTGAAGTCAGTGCGAAGCAAGTGGAGATTTTTAAAAAGTTGCTTTCCATTGCTGTACCGGAACCAAATATTCAGGAGTTTTATGCGTTTGCTTACACGGAAGCAAAGAAATACTATAACAACGAACAGGATTTGGAGTATACGATTGCGCTGATTTACGATAAGGCGAAGATGTACTTCGAAGAATAAGGAGGACACCATGAAAATTTTACGATATATCCTGCTGTTCTGTCTTTTGTTTATTCTCGTGTCCTGTGAAACGGACGAAGTGCTGCAAGAATTTACTTTCCCCGATGCCGAATACGCCGTGAATGCCACGGATATGGCGGTGGTGGGTGACAAAATTTACTACATTTCCGAGGGAAAAGTGTACGAAACCGCATCGGAAGCGGTTGTGTTTGAGGAATTCCCGGTAAGCCGGATTGCTGCAGCCGGAGACACATTTGCAGTGTTTGGCGGCGGTGTCGTGAAGATCGGTGAAGACAGCTACACTTTACCCGTGTCGGAGATCACCAGCCTTGTCTGCGTGGGGAACACCATCGGGTATACCTACAGAGAAAACGATCTTGAAATGCTGGGCTTTGTCAACCGGAAGAACGGCGACAGCATTTCGATTCCGCCGCTGGAGAGCGGACAGGTGCGGATGATTCCGTACAAAGAAAAAAGCGTACTGGTGCACTGCATCAACACCGAAAGCGGTTATGTACTGCTGTACGACTTCGATACAGAAACCATGAAGCCGGGCGGTGTGATGATTGATTCCATATCTATTGATCTGCCTGCGTATAATCAAAAAGAAAACGCCATTTACTGGCTGGATGGCAATGCAGGCGGCGCGCATCTGACCCGATATGATGTGGAAACCGGCGAGAGTACCACGCTGATTCCTGCAGATGGTCTGCGGATGAGCATTCTTGACCTGACCTTCTCCGGAGGCTCTGCCATTGTACGCAAGCTCAGCGGCGGTATTTCGGTGGTGAATGAGTTTACTTCTGTGGAGGACGGGGTCACAACGGTCAAGCTGCTGGCTTTACACAAAACAGACGGTTATATGGATAATCTGGTGT